>JAATEU010000414.1 GCA_015655565.1 Clostridiales bacterium | reverse complement strand
ATTCAAGTTATTATCTGTCTGCTTTCCATTCGTCTGCTAAAGGCTGTAATTCTTCATACAAATCATTTAATGCTTCTTCTACTGTTTTATCGCCGGAATAAATCGCTTCTTCCGCCAGCCCCTGCTGGTCGGAATATTCGCCGGAAAAAGGAACCGCTGCAAATGCTTTAGCTTTGCCTTCCAGGACAGATTCAATAAACGGTGCCAATTGAGGTGCTTTTTCCGTTAATTCGGAAGAATTGAGAGCGGAATAGGTTGTAGGAAGACTTCCTTTTCCTGCACAGGAAGCAATATAAGCATCATCGGATGTTAAATGGCTGATAACTTGAAAAGCCGCTTTTGCATTAGCACTTGTGGAACTGACGGACAGCATGCCTCCCTGTAACCGGCCTGAACCTGCAAGCTCCGGACTGCTTTCTGCAACAGGTACCTTGGCGGCGCCCCAGTTGAAATCTTCCGCGGCATATTGCTTAATAAAGGATTCAAACCACTCACCCTCAATGGCAAATACCACTTTACCCTGGAAAAATGCATTATCGGCAGATGCATATGCACCAAAACCGCTTTTGAATTTCGTTACTTCCTCAATGCCATAATCTAAGTAGTAAGAAGCTTTGTAATTAAGGGCATTCTTAAATTCCTCCGTGTTACAGGTTACGGTGTCCGTATTAAAATCGTAAAATTCCGCCCCGAATAAGTAGGGCATTTCTACACGGTCGATCCAGGGATAATCAGGAACATAACCTAACCTGGTATAGTCACCGTTTTCGTCTTTTGCAGCGGCTTTTTTAGAAATATCCGCCATTTCCTCCAGAGTTTCCGGGGTTTCCTCACCTAATTCCTCTAATACATCCTTATTATAAAACAGCATAAAAGAATCCATGGTATAAGGAATACCATATTGAACACCGTCATAAGCCCCTAACTTATATACGGATTCATAGATGTTTGAAACATCCATGCCGGTTGATGCAATATAATCGTCAACGGGTGCCAGTAAGCCTTCTTTGGCCCATTTACTGCAGGTTGTATCTGCCGTGTAAATAATGTCGGGGCCGCTTCCGCCCGGAATTGCAGTCAGCATTTTATCTTCGGTCTGGGAAGATAAAGCCTCTACAAATATTTCCGACTGGCTGGCGTTATAATCATCAATAACTGCCTGCAGGGCGTCTGCTTCGGAGCCTGACCAGGTGTGCCAGAAAGTCACGGTGGTTGGTTCGTTTTTTGTTGATTCCTTATCTGTTGAAGTATTTGTTCCCGTTGTGCCGTCTGAATTGCCGCAGGCAGTTAACGATACTGCCAGGAGGCATGTTAATAGTGCCGTGGTTAATTTTTTCATAAGTTCCTCCTTAAATTTCATTCCAGATTCTTCGGATGTTGTCCATCCCTATTTTGGATCCGGTCCGGCAGTCTTCCATGCCCTCAAATTCCAGGGAAGCATAACCGTCATATCCGGAATCCTTTATCATTTTTAAAACTTTTCTTACGTTGATTTCACCATGACCAAAGATAGCACCTCTTAAGTAGTCGCCGTTATTAGTCCGGAACCAATAGCCTTCACCCATATCATGGTCACCGCTTCGCAAGTAAAAGTCTTTTAAATGCACCATAGCAGCATAGGGAAGAATTTTCTTAATTCCCACAATTGGATTTTCATCCACACACATAAAATTACCTACATCCAGGGTCAGCTTAAAATTGTCGTCATTTACAGCCAGCAGCAATTTTTCAACCCTGTCGCTGCCGTTTACAAAAAACCCGTGATTTTCAACCGTTGTTATAATGCCATACTGCTTTGCATATTCCGTAATACGTTTGCAGGCTTCTACCATTTTCGGAAAATCTTTTTCAAAATTTTTGATACCGTTCATTTCGGCGGGTCTGAAGAAAGCGGAAATATCGTGCCTCATATACGTTACCCCTAATTTACGGGCGATTTCTACGTGCATTTGGACCCTTTTAATTTCTTCTTCAAATTCTTCCCTGCTTTCGGGTATCAGGTTGGCTAAAATGGAATATGCGGATAGTTCAATCTTTAATTCTTTTGACTTTTCTGCAATCTGATGAATCAATGGATCATTATCTGTCAAATCAAACCCAAACGGCACTATTTCCGCATGCTCACCGCCATTATTTGCTATCCATTCCAGGGCTTCCGGCACGGTCATTTCTTTTTTGTCCCGGATTAAATCAACTAAACTATAAGTGCTTAAACCTATTTTCATAGTTACCTCCTGTTTTCATTTTTCTTTCCTGGTTTTATTCGTTTAAGGGCCCGGCACCGGCAGTTTGTAAATGGGCCAGGGAACCATAACGGTTTTTAATAAGTTCAAATTCTGCTTCATCATAAAATTTACAGGTACCTTTGCCATAATACTTGGCAATTTCCAATGCAAATCGGGCGGCTTCTTCAATGTCCTGAAAATGGCTGGCTCCGGTTGCACATCCCGCAACCGGCAGCTCGGCAGTAATAGCGAGGCCCGCCACGGGCTTATCCGTGGCAACGGCAGGCTGCAGGATACTGTTTAAATGGTATAAACCATATCCGTAGGGTGTAATATCCTGAACCGATACGGGGAATACAACCGGAAGCCTGCCGGTTGTTGTCTGCATAATGTCTAACAGGTCTTCACTTACCTTTAGGATATATCCCTGCAGGATGGTAGGGGAGATTGCAATGCCCCTGTGATTTATAATTCTGTTTCCTTTTGTGGTATCTATGGATAAAATAGCGTCCATTTCATCTTTTACTTCATATCTGTTACAATCGGATATATTTACCGGAGAGCCCATAAAAGGAACCGGTTTATGGGGTGCCGTAGGTGCATTCGGACAGATATGGGTAGCAATGATTACGTCTCCTTCCAGGGAATCCCCCTTTTGCTGCATGTCCAATAACTTTGCAGCAACGGTTAAAGCAGCTAAGGCGCCGTCCCCGTCCGAGACGAAACCGATCATTTCGGGCCTGGCACCCAGACCGCCCAGCCGCCCGAGAATACCAAGGGTAGGAGCACATCCTCCCTGGGATTTTCCATTCAGGCCCGTAATTTTAATTTGTATAAAATCCGTAGAACCGTTTTTACCTTGGAAAGTATTGACGGATGTCATAGAGGCACCAATTTTTTGCATATATTCTTTAATTAAATAACCATTGGCATCGGAACGATCTAAAAACTCATAGATTTCCAGTAACTGTTTTACTACCATTTTATCCTCCAAAATATAACAGTATTGGTATGCAAAAAAGGGCAATATGTAACAAGATTTGTTTCACATTGCCCTTTTGCAATTAAATATTTATACGTTATTATATAGAACCCAGTGCATTTTGACACCGTCAAAACGCACAATAAAATAGAATAATGATGTGCAATGCGCTATATTTATACCGGGAAATGCCTTTATCTGCTATAATTAGTATTAAACACATAAGTAACAAAATATATTTAATCTTTGTGGAGGATAAGCATCATGATTAATAACGAAGACTTAACGAGTCAAAAGTTAAGAAAAATTGCACCGGAACTGGATCCTTTAAGGCGGGGGATGGGCTGGAGCATTAAAGATTTATCGAAACCGCAGATTATGGTTGAAAGCACTTTTGGGGACAGTCATCCCGGAAGTGCACATTTATTAAAATTTGTAGAAAGTGCGGTAAGAGGTGTCAGTGAAATGGGGGCAAAAGCTGCCAGATATTTTACGACGGATATCTGCGACGGCATGTCCCAGGGACATGATGGAATTAATTATTCTTTAGTATCCAGGGATATCATTGCCAATATGATTGAAATCCATGCCAGTGCAACACCCTTTGACGGGGGTGTGTTTGTTGCCAGCTGTGATAAAGGGGTTCCTGCTCATTTAATGGGAATCGGACGCGTCAATATTCCTTCCATTATGATTACCGGCGGTGTTATGAATGCAGGCCCGGATTTACTGACACTGGAGCAGATCGGTGGGTATAGTGCCATGTACCGGCGGGGAGAAATTACCGAAGAAAAATTAACCTATTATAAGCATCATGCCTGTCCTTCCTGCGGAGCCTGCTCTTTTATGGGAACAGCCTCCAGCATGCAGATCATGGCAGAGGCCCTGGGACTTATGCTGCCGGGAAGTGCTTTAATGCCGGCTATGTGTGAGGAGCTTGATACCTTTGCCGGGAAAGCCGGTAAACAGGTGGTTTATTTGGCTAAAATGGGCTTAAAACCCAGGGATATGGTGACATGGAAATCTTTTGAAAATGCGTTGATGGTTCATGCAGCCATATCCGGCTCCACCAATTGTCTGCTCCACATGCCGGCTATTGCCAGGGAATTTGGACTGGAACTTGACAGTGACAGCTTCGACCGCTTACACAGAGGTGCCCATTATCTCCTGGATATCCGTCCGGCAGGCAAATGGCCGGCCCAGTATTTCTATTATGCAGGCGGAGTTCCTGCCATTATGGAGGAAATTAAAGACAGGCTTCATCTGGATGTGATGACGGTAACCGGAAAAACCTTGGGTGAAAACCTGGAAGAGCTAAAAAATAGCGGCTATTATGAAAAATGTTATTCTTATCTGGAAAAAGCAGGGCGCAGGAAGGAAGATATCATAAGACCGTTTGACAATCCCATCGGAACCAATGGTACGGTAGCGGTATTAAGAGGCAATTTAGCACCGGAGGGCTCAGTCGTAAAGCATTCCGCAGTCCCTGAAGAGATGCATAAGGCCATATTAAAAGCAAGGCCGTTTCAATGTGAAGAGGATGCAATTTCCGCGGTTTTAAGTAAGCGGATTAAACCGGGGGATGCGGTTATTATATGTTATGAAGGTCCGAAAGGCAGCGGTATGCCGGAGATGTTCTACACAACGGAAGCCATATCTTCTGACCCTGAATTAGAAAAATCCATTGCTTTAATTACGGACGGACGTTTTTCAGGCGCATCAAAAGGGCCTGCTATAGGACATGTTTCACCGGAAGCGGCAGAGGGCGGACCGATTGGACTGGTAAAGGAAAATGATTTAATCGAAATTGATATTGAAAACCGTATTTTACAGGTTGTGGGAATTGATGGTAAGCTCTGT
>JAATEU010000566.1 GCA_015655565.1 Clostridiales bacterium | reverse complement strand
CCCTGCTGGGCAGCTCCAATCCGATTGGGATTATATTCTCCTCTTTTCTGATTTCCATTATCAGTAAGGGAAGCACCTATATGAGTTCCATTGCCGGAATTGAGCAGGAAATCGCCTCTGTTATAACCGGCATGATTTTATTATTCAGTGCATGCGGGGAATACATAAAATTTAAAATAAGGCGCAGCAAAAACAGGCAGCTGGAAAGAAAGGAGAGTGAAGTTTAATGGATACCGTAATAATAGATGGTTTATCCTTTGCTCTGCCTCTCTTTATTATGGCAATTGGAGGCATATACAGCGAGAAAAGCGGCATAACGAATTTAGCGATTGAAGGCCTGCAGGGATTTGGGGCTTTTATTGGAGCATTGGCAGTGGTGTTAATTGCAAATTTTGCTCAAATGGAGGTGGAATCCTTATTTTATGCGGCAATGGTATTTGCTATGGCCGGAGGTATGTTATTCTCCATACTCCATGCTTTATTATGTATTAAATTTAAAGCAAACCAGGTAATCAGCGGTGTGGTTATTAATATTTTATCGGCGGCCCTCACCAGTTTTTTAACCAGCCAGATTAACACCAATGTATTTGGAGCCATGTCGGATAAGTTCCAGCTGGGAGTATCCAAACGGTTTACCATTGGAGGCATATCGGATATTCCTGTAATAGGTGCAGTTTTCAAGAATATTTATCCTTTTGAGATTGTAATTATTGTGATTGCATTTATTGCCTGGTATATTCTTTATAAAACAAAGTACGGTTTACGGCTCAGGGCTTGCGGTGACAATCCCCATTCGGTGGATGCGGCCGGTGTTAAAGTGTCTAAAATCCGTTTTATTGCAGTTATGGTATCCGGTGCTTTGTCAGGTTTAGGCGGTATGTGTTTTGCATATTCCATTTCAGCTAATTTCTCACCGAATATTTATATGGGTTACGGTTATTTAGCCATTGCCGCATTAATTTTTGGAAACTGGAAAATTTTACCTGCCCTGGGGGCCTGCCTTTTATTTGGTTTTGCTAAGTCAGGCGGCTACAGAATTGTACAATTAATGAAATTACCCAGTGCCTATTCGGACTTAATTATGATTTTACCCTATGTGTTAACCTTATTGTTATTGGTATTTTTTTCTAAAACCAATCGTGCTCCAAGGGCATTAGGAGAGATATACGATAAAGGAAAACGTTAAAGGAGTTATTAATAATGTGCTGATGTAAATTCAGCAGTCTTGTATAGAGAGGAGGCAGTATGAATATAAGATTTTACAATGCTAAAATATTAACCTTAACCGATGATTATGAAATTCTGGAGGGTGAGTTATGGGTAGAAGGCAGCCGGATTAGTTATGCAGGAAAAACAGGAGTGAAACATGATGGTTCTTTTGACAGGGAGATAAATGCGGAGGGAAATCTGATTATGCCCGGATTTAAAAATGCACATACCCATTCAGCAATGACATTCCTGCGCTCCTATGCAGACGACCTTCCGCTGCTGGACTGGCTGAATAAACAGGTTTTTCCCATGGAGGCTAAATTAACGGGGGAAGATATGTATCACCTGTCTAAATTAGCAATTCTGGAATATCTGACCAGTGGAATTACCGCTAATTTTGATATGTATTTTTGTCCGGAAGATGTAACCAGGGCTTCTGTTGAAATGGGTTTTCGAACGGTAATGTGTGGCGCAATCAGCCAATATACAGGTGAAACTGCTTATGCCCTTGATTTATTGGAAAATAGCTATAAGCAGTTTAATCATTACCATGAACGGATTGGATATCGCCTTGGCTTCCATGCGGAATATACCGCCCCCAGGCCTTTACTGGAAGGGATTGCCTCCCTGGCCGGAAAATATAAAGCGCCGGTATATACGCATGTTTCGGAAAGCATATCCGAAGTTGAACAATGTTTGGAACGGAATGGGACTACCCCGCCTGTTTATCTGGACAGCCTCGGTATCTTTGACTATGGGGGCGGCGGCTTTCATTGTGTCCATATGACGGAGGAAGATTTGGCTGTTTTGAAACAGAAAAATTTGACGGTTGTTACGAATCCCGGTTCTAATGCGAAACTTGCCAGCGGAATTGCTCCTGTTAAGAGGCTGCTTGATATGGGCATAAATATAGCTATAGGTACCGACGGACCGGCCAGCAACAATTGCCTGGATATGTTCAGGGAAATGTTTTTGACGACAGCACTGCAGAAACTGAAGGAAAAGGATGCTTCCGCCCTGGATGCCAACCGGGTGCTTTATATGGCTACGGCCGGCGGTGCCAAAGCAATGGGATTAACGGAATGTGATACCCTGGAGGCCGGAAAGCTTGCAGATTTAATTATGATTGACCTTCATCAGCCCAACATGCAGCCCATTAATAACATAACAAAAAATATCGTATACAGCGGGAGTAAACAGAATGTAAGACTAACTATGGTAAATGGACGGATTTTGTATGAAAATAATACTTTCTATGTAGGTGAAGATGCAGAAGCTATTTATGCAAAAGCAAATGAAATAATTAACAGTAAAAGGTAACTGTCAACATTTTCTAAGGGTTCTTTCTCTGTAACTGTTTGCTGGTATTGATAGGCGGAAATCATCAATTGTTAACAAAATGTTTATTCCTGTGTTTGTCCTGATGAATAGGGGAATCAGTTAAATAATAGAATGTAATAATAGAGTAAAAAGGATAAAAAAGAATTGAAGAAAAATAAAATATTTCAATTATTCCGATTTCGGGGTGCTGTTTCTATTATTTACTATACCGCTTTCCTTGCATTATTATGGTATCTTATCTTTCCCCATACTTCTTTGTATTACAGGGATAATCTATTTAACCCTTATTCAGCGCGGTTAAATAAAGAAGACATTACTTTAGTAAAGGGCGGGGAATTTAAGCTTTATGTTTTGGGTTTCAATAAAAGGCTGAACTTTTCTTCTACCGATATAAAGGTGGCTGATGTTAATATATTCGGCAAAGTGACGGCATACCGGCCGGGAACAACAATAATAAAAGTTAAATATGAAGATCGGATTTTAAAATGCAGGGTCCGGGTTATAGACATCAGCAAGGATAAATTAGAGCTGAAGGTGGGAAAAAGCAGCCGGTTAAAGATTAAGGGAGCCTGGTTTGGTATCCGCTGGTCCAGCAGCAACACTTCAATTGCCGTGGTAGACCGGTTTGGCAAAGTGACCGCCGTGTCAAAAGGCAGTT
>JAATEU010000294.1 GCA_015655565.1 Clostridiales bacterium | reverse complement strand
TAAATAGTAAAATAAATAAAATAACAGCAAGCAATACCACTGCAACCTTATTATGCAAAAAAGCCTGGATTGTACTTTTCCAATAGGAATAATTGGAATACCCTGTTTTTTCTGCTGAACTCTCATCATAGACTGCAAATTCAAATAATTTCCTATTGCCGGATGCCCCTTTTGCTGTCTCATTTAAGCTGTTTTCTAATTTAACGGATTTATGTCCAAAGACGGTCACTAGCGGGCACCTCCTTTTTTGTTAAAACTGATTCGGGGATCCAGGACAGTCATTAAAATATCACCAAGTATTAAGCCAAATATGCCGACACAGGCAAAAAGAATTACAATAGCCTGCACCATGGTATTGTCCTGACGTTTTACCACATCTACCAGAAGGCCGCCCATACCCGGAACGCTGTAAAGGGATTCAACATAAATGGAACCGACAATGGTATTTAAGAATGAACTTGGTATATATTGAATCATGGGGACAAACGCATTCCGAAACACATGCCCAATCATAATCTTATTATTGGGTACCCCCTTGGCAACTGCCAGTTTCACATAATCCTTATTGTTCTCATCCACCATATAACGGCGCAGCCACATGGCATAATAAGCGGTATTACCTAGGGACAGGGAGATAATGGGTAACATCCAGGTAGTAATATTATCCTTATGAAACAGCATGGATACACCTAATAATTCATGTCCAAACACCTGAATAAACAAATAGTAAACCGCTGCCGGAACCGCCTGAATAAAAACAATAAACGCCGTACCAAACTTGTCCCAGAACTTTCCCTTAGAACGTGCCATTAAAGTACCAAGAGGAATACCCAACAGCAGGGAAATAATCAGGGAAATTCCGCCTAACAGCAGGGAAATAGGGATTTTGCCGGATAATATCTCTGTGATGGGAACATTTGCCCTGTAAATACGGGACACTCCCAAATCTCCATGTAAAAGCCGGATAAAGAAGTTCTTTAACTGCATTAAAACGGGCTTATCCAGCCCCATGTTTATAATACCTGCCCGGATCTGTTCCTTTGTAAGCTTATCATAATTCTGAAAATATCCTTCAATCGGCATCAGACGAAGCAATATAAATACAATGGATATAATTATAAATAAAGTAATAACAGATCGGGCTAATCTTTTTATAAGATACTTTATCATTGTACGGCTCCTTTATGTTTTTTCATTCATCCTGACTCCCATCAGTTGCCGTATCTGCTTGCAGATGCGGCACTGTCTCAAATCAGATTCCCCGACAGGTTAAAAAGGGGTATCTCCAGGCGGCCTGCGGCCGCCTGGGACAACCTCTTCCCTGAACTATATTATTTATTTGTAAGTGCTTCACGGTCAGCCTTCCATTGCTCCTGTGCAGCATTAAATTCATCCATTGACACCGGTTTCTCCAACAGGTGCTGGCCTTTATAACGTAATACAGATACACCAAAAGGAGCGTATTGGCCTTCAAAATAATTTAACTTGACTACCAGATAATAGGAATTGCTGATGGAATAAGGTACTGCCAGGGCATGTTCGATTAAATAAGCTTCCGCTTTGGCAAAAGCTTCATATCTTGCATCAATATCAACGGGAATTGCTTTTGCAGCATCCACCAAAGCATAGTACTCTTTCACCGTATCTGCAACACCGTCACCCTTGTTCATGGCAATATCCATGAAATTATAATTATTATCAACCGTAAAGGGATCCGTCCAGGTTTGCGGATCTGCATAATCGGCACCCCAGTTACATAACATAAATGCATATTTACCGACGCGGCGTACCTGGGATAAGAAGTCAGTGGCCGGACCCGCTTCCACAATAATATCAATATAATCCGTTCCCAGTAATGCTTCCATCTGCTGTTCCACTACAACACATTCTTTGTCCCAGTTGGTAGTGCTTGGATTATAAGGCATTAAAATCTTAACAGGAAAAGCAGCTCCCTCCGCCGTTAATTCAGAAATGGCTATTTCCTTATAGGATAAGGCTGCTGCTTCATCAAAGCTGTTTCCGCCTGTAATTGCCGCCAGGCCATCGTAGTCCGCATAATCCTTGCCGTTATAATCTACAAAATTAGCCGGAGTAATAGTATTATTCACACGGTCCTCCGGAGTATTTGGTTCCCCTACGCTAATTGCTTTAATACGGTCCAGGGCGGCTTTTAAGGATTGACGGAAATTTTCATTATTTACTGCAAGCTTCCAGTTATCCGGTTCATATTCCGCGTCAAACTGAGGATCAAAGTTAAAACTGTAAAAGTAGGAATAATCCGTCTTTATGCGGTCTTTGCTGACCATTGCGGATTTGGTGGTGTCGGATAACCAGTCATCAACAATATCCGCACCGATTTCGGCATAATCGATCTCATTATTCTCCGCCATAATAGGCGCAAGGGTTGCCATTTCTGCATTGTAGGTTTCATTTATTTCCGTAATATATACTTTATCAGCATCCCAGTAATTTTTATTTTTTGTATAAACATGTTTTTCCTGAGGAGCAAATTCACTTAAAATATAAGCTCCGTTATAATACATTTTAGTATTATCCGTACCATATTCAGCACCTGATTCCTCTAATAACGGCCCATAAGCCGGCATATAGCATACATAAGTCAGTGAGGATAAGAAATAAGGAGTCGGCTGAACTAAAGTATATTCTAAGGTATATTCATCCAGGGCCTTCACACCGACCTGGGAAAAATCAATGTCTAAATCATTTCCTTCTATTTCTTCCGTCTCCGGATCGTCCGTAACCTGACTGTTATAATATTCTTCCGCATTTTTAATAATTCCGAAATAATTCTGTACGGTAGAACTTTCATAAACAGGAGTTAATATGTATTTTGCTGCGCTTACGAAGTCATTGGCAGTCACCTCACCCATTTCGTTTCCCTGGTAATCATACCATTTCTGGCCCTGGCGGAGCTTAAAGGTATAGGTAAGGCCATCCGGGCTCATCTCCCAGGTTTCTGCAAGGGAAGGCTCAATCTGGCCTAAATTATCATATTCGACTAAGGTATCAATTACATTGGCTCCTATGGTGTATTCAACTTGAGAACCGGTTACCAGATAATTCATGGTAGTAACCTCACTGGCATAGAGTTTCCGGTACACGGAATCCTCTGAGGAGCCGCCTTTTTTACCGCAGCCGGTAAAAACAGACGTAATTAAAATAAGACCTGCTGCTAAAGCTATTAATTTTTTCTTCATAAATTTCCTCCTCTTTTAAATAATTTCGGACTTCTGGCTTTTGCTTATTAAATAGTAACATTTATTCTAATTCTTCCTCATCAGCATAATATCACCCTTGACCGGGCTGAATCCATTAAGCATGATAAGGAAAACGTATCAAAGTAAACGTGTAAATTTACCATCAAAGTCCAAATAATCCGTTCCTTTTGGAAAGAATACACGTATGCAGATAAGCTTAGTTCCATATAATAAATATCCTGCCCGATAATTCAATTGTCAATGGAAGAAAATAGATAACCATTTGTATGTTATTTATCAAAGCATGGTATTTTCTCAATTCCAATACCGGGTTTTTCATTCATTCGGATTAAATTTTCCTCATAAGACGGACCGCCGGGAAACGGGTCCGTTTTACACAGGGACGGACCATCCAGATCCGCCCTGGTAATGATTCCTCTGGCTGCCGCCAGATGGGCTGCCGCACTTACGGAAAGCTTACCCTCCAGCATACATCCGATCATACATTCCACGCCGTAGATTTCAGCTATATCACATATTTTTAAGGCATTATAGATGCCTCCGGTTTTCATGAGTTTTATATTTATCAGATCCGCAGCCCCATTCTGTATGATATGTATTGCATCCTCTGCTGAAAAAACACTTTCATCCGCCAATATGGGGGTTGCCACATGCCCCGTAACAAATTGCATTCCCTTAAAATCATGGGCCGGTACCGGTTGTTCCACTAATTCTATATCTAAACCCTTATCTTCCATTGCCGTAATGATTTGTACGGATTGTTTTGCATTCCAGCCCTGATTGGCGTCCACACGGAGCTTAACATCCGGGCCTACGGCTTCACGGATAGCCATAATACATTCCACATCTTTTAGTCCTTCTTTACCAACTTTTATTTTTAGTATTTTATATCCTTTCCTTACCGCCTCCAGGCTGTCGGCCACCATTTCCGGAACCGGATTAACACTGATGGTAATATCCGTTTCCACCAAAGTCCTGGTGCCTCCCAAAAGCTTATAAAGCGGTGTCTGGTACTGCTTGGCATATAAATCATAAACAGCCATATCCACCGCCGCTTTTGCCGATGTATTCTTAACGATACAGGAATTCAGCTTACGGAAAATGCCGTCTAAATTATCAATCTCCATGCCCACTAAGGCAGGTGTTATAAAATCCTTAACCGCCGTAATAATGGAGCCTTTCGTGTCTCCGGTTATTACCGCTGTCGGAGGAGCTTCCCCAAAACCGGACTGATCCGTGTCCGTAACAATTTGAATTACAATATCTTCCACATTTTTCACTGTCCGAAGAGCCGTCTTAAAAGGTTTTGCCAATGGAATAAATATTTCACCGACTTCAATATTTTTAATAATCATATACAAACTCCAGTCTTACAGGAAGTAAATCCGGTGCCCGCCGCTTACGCAACCCTAAGAAGCGTGGGACTTACTTATGTAGTTAAAAAATCCATTCCCTGAATCAATTCCCTGCAATACTTCCGAGACCTCTTTTAAAAACTGTCCCGGTTCATAGTATTGAAAAGCACGCAAGGCCTATTCTACTATATAATATGTACAAGTATATATTCTTATGACCCCATTTTAATAAGCTTAACCGTTATATCCTGCATAATCCGTTCAAAGGACGGAACCTCTACCTCATTGCCGCAGAAACATACCACAAATGGCTGCGGTGCGTATACAATTGCCACATCATGGGTAATTCCGTCATCTTCCCCGGTTTTATGGGCAATGTCAACTTTTCCATGTAGATAAAAGGGTATTTTACCGTTTAATCTTTGATTTTTTAAAATGTGAAGCATCTCTAAGGAAGCTTCCGGTGATAACAATTCGCCAAAATACATTTTTTCCAATAACCAGCCTATTTCATAAGCAGAAATATAATTCTGTATCCCCAGGGCGGACTGCCTGGAATCAAACAGCAGACGGTTTATTTTTGTCTGCCTTAAACCAAGCTGTTGTAAGGTAGCATTAATCTTATCCATACCTAACCGTTTCATTAATAGATTGGCAGCAGTATTATCACTTAAAATAATCATTAAGATATATAAATCTTCAAATGTCACCTGTAGTCCGTCATGCATATACGTTAATGCACCGCAGGAGGGTAATTTATCTTCTTTTTTAATTATAACCACGTCAGATTTATCCACGGTACCTTCCTGCAGTCTGGAAAATGCTTCAATTAAAACAGGGATTTTTATTATACTGGCTGCCTGTAACGGGATGTTTTCCTGAAAACCTGCGGTTTCCCCGGTTATCAGATTTTTGTAATAAAAACCCACTTTGCCTGTAATCGATTTTAACTGTTCTAATATTTTCTCCATCAAGGGCATTGCCTCTTTTATTTTTTATTATGCAGAGAAGGTAATATATAAAAATCGGGAGTAATCT
>JAATEU010000622.1 GCA_015655565.1 Clostridiales bacterium | reverse complement strand
TTTATCAGCGTCGGCTATTTGAGTAAACAATTTGTGAAAGAGGAGGGAATTCGGTTTTCCGAATATCTGAATGGGCTTCGAATGGAGGAAGCCAAAAAATTGATTTCCCTCTATTCCTTTGATAATATAAAAAATATTGCCAGACAGGTTGGATTTGGAAGCAATCCCCATTACTTCAGCCAGGTTTTCAAACGTTATACAGGGTATACTCCCAGAGAATATCTTGAATATAAAGAAGAATTGAAAGGAAGAGAAACAAATGACAAATGAATTACTTTTAGAAAAAATCAATCTCATCGTAGAAAAACTAATGAATTTGGGAGGCGCTGATTATGAAAGCGACAAATCTTCAACGGAAAGTGCCGTAAAGTCCGGGCTTATTGCACGTGATTTTGGAATTGAAGAATGGGACTGGCCCCAGGGTGTTGGTTTGTATGGTCTTAACAAGCTGCAGCAATTTTATGGCCGGCCGGCATATCAGAATTTTTTTAATAATTGGTTTGAAACAAATCTGGAAAAGGGTCTTCCTTCAGCCAATATTAATACCACCGCTCCTTTTCTCACATTGGTTGATTTATTAGATACAATGCAGAATCCGGTTTATGAAGCCCTATGTATGGAACGGGCCGACTGGCTCATGAAGGAGCTTCCTAAAACAAAGGAAAACGGCTTTGAACATGTTACCAGTGCCATTGGCAACCGCAACGGTGTTACACTCCATGAAGGGCAGCTGTGGATTGACACACTATTTATGGCCGTACTGTTCTTAAATAAAATGGGATGCAAATATCACCGGAAGGATTGGATAGCAGAAGCAATCCACCAGGTACTATTGCATATTAAGTACCTGTATGATAAAAAAACAGGTTTATTTTATCATGGCTGGACCTTTGTGGAAAACAATAATTTCGGTGAAATATTCTGGTGCCGTGGAAATTCCTGGTTCACCTTTGGCATTATTGATTTTATTGAGGCCTTTCACGGCCACATGGAAGACGGTTTAAAGCAGTATTTAACAGATACATTAAAAGCACAGGTTAACGGGCTTGCAGCCTTACAGTCTGAAAGCGGCCTCTGGCATACGGTTCTTGATGATAAAGACAGCTATGAAGAAGTCTCCGGGACTTCCGCTATTGCAACAGGTATATTAAAAGGAATAAAGCTCGGAATCCTTGATGCTTCCTGTAAAACATGCGCCGACAAGGCTGTTGAAGCTATCTGCCGGAATATTGACAGCGGCGGCACGGTATTAAATGTATCTGCCGGGACTGGAATTGGAATGAATGCACAACATTATACAAATATAATGACCGCACCTATGGCTTATGGACAATCCCTGGCCCTGGTGGCGCTTTGTGAAGCTTTAGAGGTTTAGAATTTCACTCTTGGTGTGATTTCTGGAGTTTAAGTGTCATAAGGAATTTTTCCAATGCAGAAATCTTCCAACCACACCTGGAAGCAGACGGGAAATTTTACAAAATATTCCTCCTGTGTTTGCCCTGTTATTTGTCACAAAATGATTGACAAAATGTTACAATAAAGGTAATATATGTAATAACAAGTCATAATATAGGGGGAAAAGGTGTATGCAGGGAAATGATGAAAATAACTGTCGGGAAGAGAAAAGAGGAAAGTTTAGTTTAGTACTATCTAAAGTTATTAAGAAAATGAATAAGAAAGGGGTTTATAGATTAGTGGCATTGGCACTGATCCTTATTTCGGTTATTGAAGCTGTTGCGCAGCCTGATTTATTTTCATTTGGCATTAAGAAAGCATATGCTGAAACAATAGAGAACACTAAAGTCCCGACGGCGCCGGCGAATCTGACGGCGGCAGGCTCAGGAAACGCGATTATCCTGAGCTGGGATGCTTCCAGTGATGATGTGGGAGTAACGGGGTATGTAATCTACAGGGACGGTGCGGAAATCGGAACTTCAACGGAAACGACATTTACGGATGATACGATAACCGAGGCCGGAACCTATCTTTACACGGTGAAGGCCTATGACGAGGCCGGAAACCTTTCAAAAGCAAGTACCGGATTAAATTTAACAATAACCACAGGGGACACCCCGGAA
>JAATEU010000256.1 GCA_015655565.1 Clostridiales bacterium | reverse complement strand
TTGCCATAGTTATTTTCCCTCAAGGATTCACATGTTTAGAATACGTGACTGTTCCGTCACTGCGGTTCTTGCGAACCGATGCACCGGGAACATTCAAAAAACACATGTTTTGGTGCCGGCTAACCCGAAATTCTGCCGAAGCATGTTTTTATGCTTTTTTCCCGGGTCGGCTGAATAGTTACAAAAATACAGACTTCATCATATTCCGATATTTGTGTTGGCTTTTATTTTTCACCCGCTGCGTCAGCAGCAACATCGTGTCCTCACCAATACCTTCCCTATGATTATGCTGTCTGCATGTTTATGTACCATATGCCGTATTCTCATTGTCATGCCCTCCCTGCAAAATTTCTTACCACATGCAGACTTTCCTCTGTAATTCCCTCCACCGGTATTACACAGCAGGGGGACAGAATAAATGGCCTGCCGTCCATTTGCCGGACAGCATTTTCCAATTCTGCTTGGATTAACTTCCGGTTATTACCCGTTAAGGTAGTCCTGCCATTAATGCCGCCCATAATTGTACCGGAAAAATACTTTTTTCCTTCCTGTAGTGATATGCTCGGAACAGTACGCCTGTCCGCCCAGTTTAAAATTTCCACGGAAAATCTATCCGCCTCTTTTATTCGTATATCATCACCATGCAGATGCAAAATACGGAGTTTTACCGTGTCCTCAATAGCATTAAGAATCTTTTGGTCATATTTAAATTCAAATCTTTCAAACTGTCCGTCATCCACAAAGCTGTAATTGGCAGTCTGTGTCGGAAAATATACCCCATCTCCTCCAAGAGACGCACAATATCTGATAAAGTTGATATTTGTTTCAGCAATACGTTCCAATACTCCTTCCAAAATATCAGGTTCTTTTATTAAAGTTTCTTTCAGCACCCCCTCCGGCGCCAACTTCTGGGCAATGCTCAGGGGGCTGAAAACGGTAATTAAGTTAGGCTTTTCACCTTTTACATATTTCCCCATAATATGAATTGCCCTGGCCGCCGTCCCATATCTCCCTTGTTCCGGTGCAAGGGTTTTAATATTTTTCCATTCCTGAATTGAATTGACCGCCTTCTTTTTGCAGACCGGAACCCCCAAATGATTGCCTCCTTCAAACTCACATCCCCAATCAACTACAAAAGCTGCCGCCGCGGGGGCAATCCGGGCCATATCCCAATCAAATTTATCCTGGAAACGGATTTCACGTTCAGCCAGTTCTGCAGAATTCTCTTCAATTCCTTTCTTGCTATGACTGGAAAGCCATACCGGTATGTAATCTGCTTTTTCTTTCTTCAGCACTTTTTCAATTCTTTCATGTGAGGTCAAAGCAATTCACTCCTGTCTTCAATGAATAATTTTTATTGTGACTATTCAGTCACAGCGGTTCTTACAAACCGATGCACCGGGAACATGCAGAAAAATGCATGTTTTGGTACTGAACAACCCGAAATTCCGACGAATTTATCAAGGCAGCTGAATAGTTACTTTTTATTTATCTTCCATACCCTCCGGAAGTCTAAGGGGAACCGTCTGGGTTTTCGAATTACCCAGCCAGGTGCTGAAAATTGCCGTATGGGCCGCAACGGCACCGCCGCCGCTTAATATGATGACATCCTGCGGCCCCCGCAGGAACGGCACATGTCCGTAATATAAATTACCATATGCCCATTTCGGCCATCTTTTCCGGTCCAC
>JAATEU010000329.1 GCA_015655565.1 Clostridiales bacterium | reverse complement strand
TCCCTCCTTTTTCCAGGGTACTCCGCGAAATATGGAAAATGCTTGAATCGGGTGTCTTTTTCACGAATCTTTTTATCAGCCTGTTCCGGGCTGTCTGCGGTTTTAGTGCCGCAGTGCTGTTAGGCATTCCGGCCGGATTTTTTTTAGGGGGCTGGTTTCCTAAATCAGGAGGGGCATTTCATGGGTTACTGGAGGTATGCTCCCAAATTAATCCCTTTTTATTACTTCATATTATACTGTTATTTATGAAGTTGGGAGAAGGTTCTAAAATAGCCATTATTGCCTGGACCTGTATATGGCCGGTCATATTCAGTACAATATCAGGAGTTAAAAATACGGATGCGGATATTCTGAAATTGGGACATTCTTTTGGACTGAAGCGTTTCTCCCTGTTTTGGAAGGTGGTTTTACCTGCTGCTGTTCCGTTTCTTTTTACGGGAATCCGGTTAAGTGCCGGTTATTCCTTTGTTATGTTAATTGGAGCGGAGATGATGGGGGCAAATTCAGGTCTGGGATATTTTATCCTGAACAGTCAGATGAACTTCCGTATTACGGAGATGTATGCTGCCGTATTGATAATAGCCGTAATGGCATTAAGCCTTGATTATTTTCTGGAACGGTTGGAAAAATGGCAGTCAAGAAACCTGTATTCCGGGAAACAAATCTGAGGGCAGAAGGATACCAGAAGCTTAACGCATATGGATGATATGATTCAAGGCAGTATCTAAAACAAAAAATATAGGCCGTCAGGGTTTAGGACAGAGTTCCTGTAGAGTACTCATAGAATAAAAGGAGAAAGGTTTTTAATATGAAAAGAATGATTTTTATACCGGTTTTAATAATTATGGTAACGGTCTTTACTTCCTGCATGCAGGAATCAGGAGCAGCGGAACCGGACGAAATAAGACTGGCCTATACAAGCAGTACCTTTGATCTGCCTGTAATTGCAGCATATCAAAACGGTTATTTTGAAGAGGAAGGTCTTAAGGTTACTTTGGTGTTGGTTGAAAAGGGGAAGCTTGGCGAAAGTATTCAAGCTGGTGCTGTCGATGGCGGAACCGCAGATGCATCTATCCTGCCGGAAATCAGTGACGGATTATCTGCTAAAATCGGAGCCGGGGTCCGCGGTGCCTGTGTAGAAATCATATCTGCGGAAGCATCGGGAATACATAACATTAAAGACCTGAAAGGAAAAACGGTGGGGGCAGAGGCGGGAGGTACCGGGGAAGCTGCTGCAGCCGTGGAAGTATTGGAACAATACGGTGTGGATGGTGTTATAGATTTAAACTGGATTTATTTCAGTAAAGAAGAACTGCTTACCGCCCTGTCCGAAAGCAGCATAGATGCCCTGGTTCGCTGGCAGAGTAAAGAAAATCAGGAAATTCCGGAGGGAGCCAGGGTTATTTATGAGAATAGTGCTATGAAGAATAACAATTCCGGTGAACATTCCCATGGAGATAATCACCATTTTTATGAAAGTTTTGCAGTACTGTCGGAGGAATTGGCAGTAAATCATCCGGAAACGGCAGCTTTAGTTCTGGCTGCCTGGATAAAAGGCGTCAATGCGCTTACTGCCAATGGGACGGAATTCCAGCTGATCTTAGCAGAAGAAGGAGGATACATTATGGATGCTCCCCGGAATGACGGGCTAAAGCATTTTATGTTTGTCCCCGGAGTAAATACGGTATCAAAAAACCTGGAGGCTTATGCCAAAATCCAGAAAAGCGAAGGTCTTTTGCCAGGTGAACTGGAAGTGGAGGATTTTATTGACAAGGTGTTTATAAAATTACTTCCGGATTGGGGGTAATTGCTCAAGGTCATGAATCCATAGGCATTCCGCAGGGTATAAATATTGTTCTATAGCCAACTGATTGTATTCTGAAAAAGCAAAGCCTTTTTAGACTTCGAAATATCAATACTGTCATTCACATTTCCTATTTTTCCGGCATTGGTTATGCTGTTATAATAAATCATAGTGCCATCACTTCCTTCATCCAGAAAGATCCCATTTTTTACAGCATCTATAATTGTGTTGTTAAATAGATAGCATTTAGGGGCGCTGATAATATATATTCCATAACATTCGGAAGTCTTGATATAGTTACCTGTCAGGGAAAATGCATTATTTTGATTATTATTTCCTGCAATATGAATTCCTTCTTCACTTTTACCGGATTGGCCGTTTATTTTATTGTCGGTAATGATTGCGGAATTAATTTTATAGGTATAAATGCCTCGGCTGGTATAATCAGTTAATGTATTATTTGTAACCGTGGTTTCGTTGCTTTGGCTGTATAAAGCGACAGCATTGTCTCCCGCAGCTAAAACCGTATTGTTGGCAATGGTACAGGAAGTACTCTTTTCCTCTATAAAGATACCGTCTTTTGCCGGTGAGGTTATTGAATTATCCGCTATTGTTACATCGGTGGAAACAGATATTGCGATACCGCTTCCGGTACCGTTATCCATATCTCCCGGTTCGCTCAGGGTATTTCCGGTGATTTCCGTATAATTACAGGTACGGAGAAGGTAAATGCCATTGGATGAGGTGGAACTTATATTGTTATTTGCAATTGTGCTGCTGGGTGTACGTTCCAGAAAAATACCATAGCGTTCGGTTGCTGTAATGGTATTATCCTTAATTGTTACTCCTGATAATGGCCGGGATTTACAGCCGACGGCACGGATGGCATCTCCCCAGGCGGCAGAAGAGGCGGTTTTTATTTGCAACGTATTATGTATCGTATTATTCTTAATTACAATATTGTAGTTAGTCGGCAGCGGTTCCTTCCGGGTTGTCTTCAGTGCTTCAAGATAGTGGGACTTAGCGTTGCTGAAATGACTATATGCAAATACCCCGGTACCTGCGTTGGTAATTGTATTATTGCTTATTACTACATTTACATAATTATATGCTTTAATGGCAACTTCCTTTATATCATGTAAGTTGTTTTCAGAAATTACTATATTTTTATGGAAGACTCCTTTAATCGAAGTATGGGAGCCGATTGCCCTTGGATAATTGTATATTTCACAATTGGTTATGGTGATTCCGTCGCAGGCTAAATCGTCATATTGTATGAATTCTGCCTGCATGGATGGTACAATTACATTATCATGTACAATATCAAGCTGGATTGCCTCTTTTGCATTGCTGCCGTCATATCCGTACAATGTGCAATTATTAATAAGAGCGTCCTTAATACCTGCAAGTGTAATTAAGTGACTGTTTTCCGGCACATTGCAGATCGTTGCATCCTTAATCGTAACGTTAGTTGCATGAATAAACCTGAAACTTTCTGTTCCTTTATCGGAAATCTTGGAAGAATCCCATATACCGCCGCTTATGGTAATGTTCTCCGTAGTTGTATAGCCGCCCTTATCCTTACTTAAGTCGTTGGATATCATAGCGCCTTTTTGATGGTTTTTCATTAATTTGGCTTCTGAATCTGCAATAATAGTTGTATTGCTGTATATAAGAAGCTCGGTATACAATATGTAGGTACCGGCCGGAATATTAATAGTTAAGTTATAGCCGCCATTTTTATTATAATCAAGCAGTTTTTGAAGCGCGGCAGATGTATCGCCTGCCTGTGCGGTAACCACTTTATCCTCCTGCCCTGCATTTGCCTGAATCGGCCGGTGAAATAAAAGAAAAACGAAAAGTAATAATATAAAGCCGTAGAAATAATTTTTTTTCATTATGATTCCTCTCATGACGCTGCTATAATTTGAATCAGCGGTTTTAATCCTTTGTGTGCCGGGTTTCATGTCATTTTAATATACAGTTTACTCTATTTTTACTTTAATGTAAATAAAATAAGTAAAATTTTAAATGGTATATATTTCCGTTGTTTTTTATAGAAAAAATCTTCACGGTGATTTTATTTTTGGAAACAACGGATTATAAAGTTCTTTGCTTTTTCTTTTATTTGGTGTAAAATAATTTCAGAAAATTCCTTTTTTAGACTGTTGCATATATTTGAAAAATTTCGGATTGATTTTTTAATGAATTAAATAGCAATGGCAAGGGACGGAGCAATCTGTCCCTGTTCTGTTTCCTGTGTTGACATAACTTCATGGCAATGGCGGAACATCAGGAAGGATTATGTTTTAGAAAAAGAAACGTCAGCGGACAGAGAATATTCGCTTTGAATTGGCAAAATCGGAAAGGAGAACTATGTATCAGGTATCTTACCTATTTTCAAATAACAATGGGAATAAGGATTCCATTGCTGTAACGGAAGCAGAATTATACCGTGAGGATAAAGGTTATGGATTTGTGACGGAAAATAACAGAATGAGGCAGGAATTGCTCCAGATAGCAGAACTGAATTCTTCCTTTGAGCCGCAATACTGGTATCGGGGCGTGGAGTTAACAACCATTCGCTCCGATGAAAAAGGCTGTTACATGGATAGCAGCCAATTGTTGCCCTTGTCTTTTAAATGCCGGGTGCCGGGCCGGGGAAATTATAATTTAACAATTGGGATAGACGGCGGAACAACGGGTGTGCAAAATCTTATGATTTTTACCCAGAGGCGGAGACTTGTACTGCGGGGAAGAAATATTAAACCGTTTCAGGTTTTTCGGGATACGTTTACCGTAAATGTATGTGACATTATCCCCCGGGGGAAAACAAAAGTATATGAAGATACAACCCTGGATGTTACCATAATCGGGACGCATGCGCGCATTACCTGTCTGAAAGTGGAAGCGGCCGAAACACTTACCGTCTATATTGCCGGTGATTCCACCCTTACGGATCAGAGTGCGGCATATCCTTATATTCCGGAAGCCAGCTACTGCGGATGGGCCCAGATGTTTCCGGCTTATTTAAGGAGCGGTGTGGCAGTATCCAACCATGCCCATTCCGGACTTACCACGGAAAGCTTCCGCTGGGAAGGCCATTATGAGGTTGTGTTAAAATATATAAAGCCGGGTGATTATTTTTTCATTCAATTCGGACATAATGATCAAAAGCTGCCTCATTTAAATGCTTATGGCGGATATTCGGATAATTTACGCACCTATGTTCATGAAATGAGGGAAAGGGGAGTATATCCCGTAATTATTACACCCCTGGCAAGAAATACCTGGAAAGGCAGTGACGGCACCTATAATGATCTTTTAAAGGATTTTTCAGAGGCCTGTAAGAAAGTGGGAAACGAGCTTTGCGTTCCGGTTTTGGATCTTCACGGGAAAAGCATGGAATTTATAAAGGAGGCCGGTTTAGAAGATGCGAAACGATATTTTTTCCCTAATGATTATACTCACAGCAATGACCAGGGAGCCTACCTTATGGGGGGATTGGTTGCAGAATGCATTAGGGAAGAACACCTGACGGAATTGGAAAAATTCATTTCGGGGCCTGCAGCAGCATGGATACCGCCGGAAGTAATAGAAGTTCCGGTTCCTCCGTCCGGGTTTAAAGGGGCGGCTTTCAGTACAGCCTTTGAAGTAAAGTTTATAGACATTGAAAATTGTCCTCAAAAAGAGGTTATCTGCAGATTAACGGCAGGCGGTGTCATCCGGGGGGAAGATATTTATTTCCGGCCTGAAGATAAAATTACCCGTGCAGAAGCCCTTTCTTATGTTATAAAGGCAGTTTCTTTTGTGCAGACCAACGTCTATAACGACAGGTATACGGATGTCATAGGGCATGAATGGTATGCGGGAATAGTCGAATGTGCTTATGAAAATGACTTGATTGATTCAGCACTTATTGCCGGAGGCAGATTGCATCCTGATTCCCCGGTTACCTGGGAG
>JAATEU010000553.1 GCA_015655565.1 Clostridiales bacterium | reverse complement strand
GAAGTATTCCCCTGAATGTATACTGGAAGAGTTTATCCACTGCATTTCCATAAAGATACAAATACTTTCCATATAGGCAGCTCCATAACCGGCGCCGCTTGCCATGGTATAGATTACAGAATCCTCTTTGTGGTTTTTGGCAAAGGCCAAGGCACGCTTTTCCACATGTTTGCAGGCATTCTTAACGATATGGTATATTTTTGCCGCCCCGTCCAGGAATTTTTCATAATTCTCATATCCTTCCGTCTGATTTAATATTTCCACTGCTGTCATTAATGCCGCTATGGTTTTTTCTCCGGCAATATCTTTGTCCTCGCCAAAGGTATAACCAACCACATAGTCTGCCTGTTTTGTAATAGGTGAATCAGAAACCCATGTTAATGCAATAACCGGAACTCCTGCTGCTTTACCTAATTCTGCTGCTTTCACGGTCTCAGGTGTGCTGCCTTTATGAGAAGCTACTACCAGAACTGAATTTTTACCAAATCCTTTGGGTGTGTTATATACAAATTCATTACTGTTATAAAGTCCTGCCTTAATTTCCTTTGCTTCTTTTTCTAAAAATGTTTTCGCCGGATAAAAAGCACCATATGAACCGCCGCAGGCAACATAATACACCTGTTTAATTCCGCCATCCTCTTTTTTAATTGTCGCGATTTCTTCAATTATTTGTTTTATTTCCATATTGCGTTCTCCTTGTATGATACATTTACATATTTTTATTCCATATCGTTATATGTATTGTTTTATCATACCATTATAATAATACTTTTAGATACATATGTCAATGCATATTTGCCATTTTACTATATATTTTTTATAATCTTAGTTTTATTATATCTGATTATTTGTATCTTTATTATTCTTTTATAAACTTCTGGATTTTTTTTACCAAATGTTTTATATTAGAATATAGAAACAGGATAAAAAAATAAGTAATACATGTTCGAGTAAAATTAAGATAAATACGGAGGCAGAACTGATGATTGACCATTCGGAATCTTCACCATTATATAAACAGCTGCAAGACCAGATTTTTGATTCCATCCAAAATGGTACCCTTAAACCAGGGGACAAACTCCCTACGGAATTAGAATTAAGTAAAACGAATAACATAAGCCGTGTAACCGTCCGGGCCGCTTTTGATTCCCTTACTTCAGAAGGTTACCTGGTACGGATTCCGGGAAAAGGAACCTTTATTTCAAAAGATAAATTAAAGAAAAACGTCGCAGAGACTATCGGTTTTAGTGATACCTGCAGATTACAGAATAAAGTCCCCGGTGCAAAAGTATTAAAATGTGTTATTGAAGATGCTACCATATCGGATCAGCAGCATTTATGCCTGCAACCAGGGGATAAAGTAATTAATATTGAAAGAATCCGGTATGCGGATAATATTCCTATATCTGTGGAATATTCACGCTTCCCGTCTTCTTTTTCGTTTTTACTGCAAGAAGACTTAAATAATAAGTCATTATATGAGATTTTAAAGAATAAATACGGAATTACCTTTGGAGTTTCCAGAAAATATATCGATATGGAACATGCAACCTTTGATGTTGCTACTTATCTAAACATCAAAGAAGGATACCCTATGCTTTGCATAAAAAGTACGGTTTGCTGCTCAGACGGTAAGAAAATCCATCGTTCTAAACAGTTGATATTAGGGGATCAGTTTCAGTTGATTGTGTAAAAATTCAATTAAAATTCCTGTTTATTTAAGCTGGGTTCCATAGTCACTTATATCAACCTTAGCAGAGAAGGGTTTAAAAACATACCTCCTATTCTCCTTGATTCTTCTAGTCATTGAGCATGCCTGTCAGAATTTTGAGAATTCATTGGCATCAACTGTTATTTTTAATATTTTGATATCTTTTGTCCATCCAGCATTCATAATTTAAAAATAAAATTTCGAATATTTTTATTCAAAAATTAATCACTTTTCACTTGACATCCCGCTAAATTGTAGTAGAATATATACGTTACTAATTTGCAGTCGTGGCGGAATTGGCATACGCGCTAGATTCAGGTTCTAGTCCGGGTAAACTGGGTGAGGGTTCAAGTCCCTTCGACTGCAGCAAAGAAACCGACAAATTTCAACATAAAATTTGTCGGTTTCTTTTTGTTCCTCTAAGTGTTAAAATAAGGATGAATTATTACCCCAACACCCCAAGCAGGGATTGGTACTGCAAATTATTTATATTACATGAGGTAAAAAGTTGAAAAGCCAATTAGAAAACAGTATACAGGCAATTATTGTACTTCATGAGATTTATGGAGTTAATGAATTTATAAAAGATCAATGTCAAAAATTTATGGAAGCCGGTTTCGATGTCTTTTGTCCCAATATGATTCATAAACCCCCATTTTCATATGATAAGGTCGAAGTTTTGAACAGTTTGATTGGACTGTTGAATACTTCGGCCCTTTATCTATGTCAAAAAGCCTATTTTATCAGGCTTTTGCTGTTTCCTCCGGCACAACCCGTATTAGACATCAAAAGTTAAAAAAGCAGAAAAAGCAAGCGGGAAATTGAAATTCTCAGCTTATAAACCCCTTGTCCAAATTGAACAGCTCCACACATTCTCAATGCCCGGCACCACAACGGACATTCCACCGCCTGAAAGTGTTGGACGATCTTATTTAATATACTGACCGGAGTTTCCGTAGTATAATCAGGTGAACGACAGAAGGCGGATAACATTTCTGGCTATAATGCGAAGGAGGAAGGAAAGATGCCAATATTAAACAAGATAGCAAGTGCTCTTGGGAGAAATGATGAGCAACCCAATGTCGAGCTGGCAGAGCAATTGGTCAATACGCGGGACAAGGAAGGTATCGCAGAAATCGTGGTAGGCCTCAACATGGACAAAGCGGTTGCCAGTGACTGCGTCAAGGTGCTTTATGAAATAGGCGAGCGCAAGCCGGAACTGGTTGCACCTTATGCGGAAAATTTTATCGGGCTGCTAAAGTCCAAAGACAATCGCCTCGTTTGGGGTGCAATGACGGCGCTTGGTCGCATTGCAGAGCTGAACCCCAAACCGGTCTACTCGCATTTTGAAGACATTTATACCGCCTATGAAAACGGCAGTGTTATCACGGTGGACAACAGCATCAGCGTTTTTGCCGCACTTTGTAAAACAGATAAAGAATATGCGAAACGCATATTGCCCCTGCTCATTCAGCATTTGACAAAATGCAGAGCCAAGGAAATTCCGCAGCATCTCGAACGTATGTCCATTTGCTTTAATAAAAACAATATAAAGCAAATAGCAAGTACCATCGAAGGCCGCTTTGAAAAATTGTCCGGTTCACAACAGACAAGGGTTAAAAAAGTAATGAAAAAGCTCCGTGAATGATTGCGCGTGTGCTTAGTGGCGATGTTGCCGTTGTGATTAAATAGCAACGTATTATCCATAAAATATGGCCCAGACAATGCCCATACTAAAATATCTAAAATCACCACTCGCACCAACAAGACACAGCTTTCCGCCAAGGGGAAGCTGTGTCTTGTTTTGTATGGGATAATGCGGTATGATGGGTGTAAAGGATATTTTACTGTAAGAATTAACAGATTAACAGAATTTTATCAAGCGGGTGGAAATACGGAGTGTTATATAACACTCGGGAGAGGAGGTTCGCTGCATGGCGAGTTTTTTATATTCTATCTGCGATGTCGCATTGCATGTATTCCAAATGAAATGGATTTTAGGAAAAGAGGGGGAGGCTTTTGACAAAATGGTCAGGAATTTTGGCAAACGTCAAAATGTCAAAGGTCCTTCTGGAAAACTTAGAAAGAAATATGAATATCAGATGAAAATCCTTGGAGGCCAACCGTGCTATATTGTTAAGACTCAGGATAGTAAAGTGGAAAAAGCTGTGTTACTGTTCTTTGGCGGCGGTTATTTTATGCCGCCCGATCAGGGAGATTTTGCTTTGGCAGGAGAGATTGCGGAACGTACCGGAGCAGAGGTTTATTTACCGATGTACCCTTTGGCTCCTAAGTATAAGCTGATAGACACCGTAAAAAGTTTGACCGATGTCTATTGGGAAATGCTACGATACTACGAGTCAGACAAAATTGTGTTTATGGGGAATTCTTCGGGAGCCGCCTTCTGCTTAACTGCGTGCCTCTACATTCGCCATGAGAAGTTACCTGTGCCGTTTCCCGGCAGACTAATTATGCTGTCTCCAGGATTACAGATGCCGCCCAATGAAGATCAAATTGGGAGAATGAGGCAGCAGGAAAAAAAGGATACAATGATTCCCATAGTATTCTGCAAGAACATTCATCGGGTTCTTGTAGATGAGAACAGTGCTTATTTGATGCGTGCATTTGATATATCATGGGAAGGACTGCCTGAGATGGATGTTTATTTTGGCAGTTGTGAACTGTTTTATGCCTACATCCCAGATGTCGAGCAAGCAGCAAAGAGAGGAAATGTCAGGGTACATATTCATATTGGAGAAAATATGATGCACTGTTGGCCAATGCTGGGCTTTACCAGAGAGGGTAAACAAACACGAGCCGAAATTTATGAAATAATCCAAACAGTCTAATTTGCAATATCGGCCAGTTTATGCAAATTATTTTGGCATTAAGGGATCCGTGTTGTATAATAGATGGGGGGAGTGTAAATGATATTCATTTACACTCCCCTTTTTGTAGTTCATTAGGCTCCCAATTTATAACCGGGTAATTGTGTTTCTTTTCATCAGAGCCATAAGATACAGTGAAGTTTTTAGCAACTCCATATTCCTCTCTTTTTTCAGTCCAGTTCACAAAATCAATCCACTGGTTTTTAACGGAATAGAAAATTGTTTTTATATTATGTACCTGAATATAAAAGCTTAAAGGTGCCCCAGTCATAGAACCGTCGGCATTGATTTTCCGGTCGATAAAACTTCCTATTTTTTATATGTGAAATAGTAATCCAAAAAATTACTTAAAATTGCTTAATTTTTACAAAACAATAAAAAACAGTAAAATTTGTAATATTATAAAAGAAAATTGAAGGTTGAGGAGGTTATATATTATGTGGGGTAAAAATGAAATATTTTGTAGCTTGGAGAAACCAGTTCAAGCTAAAAAGAATAAGAGATTTAATTGGAAAGCCGGCTTTAAATTAACAGCCTTGTTATTGATTTTGATTTTAGTTACCGAATTAGCCGTATAGCCTGATTTGTCTTCATTTGGTTATAAGAAAGTATATGCTGAAACAATAACAGATACCGAGGCACCGACGGCGCCTGCAAAT
>JAATEU010000349.1 GCA_015655565.1 Clostridiales bacterium | reverse complement strand
GGAGGCTATTGTAGTTGCGCCTGTTGACGGCATGAAGTTTAAGGATTTACTGCTGCAGGAGGTAATCACGGTGCCTTTTATTCTGTTGAATGCACAAATTGAAGCGGATAACATTAGGGATTATGTAAAAGCGGATGATTATGGAATGGGAAGAAAAATGGGGGAGGCAGTTTATAAAGAGTATAAGGGTGGAACAGAAAAAGTCCTGGCAGTTGTCCGCAAAGAGGAACAGGATAATCTGTCTGAATATTATGAGGGACTGGCGGATTTTTTAGCAGAAGTATCCATTTCGTGCAGTCTGGCGGCCTGGGAGGAGGAGGAAGAAGTAAGGAGTATTCTCTGGGAGGAAGAGAGGGTAATAGTAGGAATGGATGCGACAACTGTAGAAAAAACAGCGGAGGAATGCCGGAATAATCCCACGAAAGAGAGAACTTTATATGGAAATGGATTTAACAGCAGAATTGCGGACTATCTGGCAGTGGGAATCATTCACGGGATAACGCTTAAAAATGATTATGACATGGGGTATCTAAGCATTGAAAGGACGGTGGAAAGGCTTGAGAATAAATCAGAGGGAGGTGTGGTTGAAATAAAGGATTATTTGGTACATGCTGATGAAATATATGATAAAGTGTATGAAATGGTTCTGTTTCCCATATCATAAAACAGGAGGAAATGTAATGGGGGAAAGAAGAAAAAAATTAGTTATACTGCTCTTTCTATGTGCTTTTTTGGCATTGCTTTCTTTTTTGTTTTATAAAGGGGTCCAAAGTAAGAGGGAGAAAGAAACGGATATATTGAAAATTGGAATTTCTATATATAAGGGGACGGATACATTTATCTCCAATATCATGACAAATATGAAAGAGGCCGTAAAAGATTTTGAAATCCGGTATCCGGTAAGAATTCAATTAGATATTTCAGATGCAAATGAAAACCAGAAAGAACAGGATAAACAGATTGAACGTTATATAGCCCTGGACTACGACATTATTTGTGTTAATCTGGTAGACAGGACAACCGCCGCCACCATTGTGGACAAGATGAATGCCGCAGAACTGCCTTTGATATTTTTTAACCGTGAGCCTGTGGAGGAGGATATATTCAGGGGAGATAATATTTATTACGTTGGTTCAAGTGCTGAGGAAACGGCAGAGCTTCAGGGAAAAATAATAGCGGATTTATATAAAAAAACGCCGGAGGAGCTGGATCTTAACGGGAACGGCACAATAGAATATGTTATGCTGGAAGGTGAGATGGGCCATCAGGATGCTATAATCCGGACGGAAGGTTCTGTTAAAATTCTGAAAGAATTGGGAATACCCATAAAAGAAATAACCTCCGGAGTTGCCAATTTTGAACGGAGCCAGGCCGGCGCTTTGATGGAGGAATGGTTGGAAACCTATGATAATCAGATAGAACTGGTAATATGCAATAATGATGATATGGCCCTGGGAGCCTGTGATGCTCTTGAAAAAATACGGAATACGGCAGTTAAAGTAGTTGGGATAGACGGCACTACGGAAGGCTTAAAGGCGGTAGAAGATAAAAAGATGTCAGGAACGGTATCCGTTAATACGAAAAAACAGGCGGAGGCAATTGTAAGGTTAGCGTATAGTATTGTTGTTAATGGGAAAGCAGATGAGACATTGGATATTGAAGAAGAACGTTATGTCAGGGTAGATCTTGAAACCGTTACGGCAGACTGAAAATACGCCAATTATATAAAATGTATAAAAAAACTTTTGGGAGTGAATGGAGAAGGAAAATGATTTGTACAATTCATCTCTTTCATTCATTCTTATAAAGTTTTTTTGTGCAATAAAACTGTGAAAATATAAAAAAATCATAGAATCATAGAAGAAAATCCTATGGAATGCCTTGAAGGAAGACAATATAATTAAACTGTAACTCATACAGAGGTAGGTCATTTTACCGAAAGTAAAAAATACAGGGAGGTTTCATATGGAAAAAAAATTTTTAGAGGTAATTTTAGCAGGCTGCATGATTTTATCACTTGCTGCGTGCGGGGGACAGACAAAAACGAGTAACGGGAACGCGGAAACAGGAGAGGAAACAGGGCAGACAGCAGAACAGACAGCCGGGGAAACTGCCGGCCAGGAGGGGCAGGGAACATCGGATTTAAAAGACCAGGTAACTTTTGGTGTTTTAATTTATAAGTATGATGATACTTACATATCAACAGTCCGAAGTGCGATTGAAAAATATGCCGGGGATGCCGGGGCGGCAATTACCCTTGATATGCAGGACGGGCAGGGGGACCAGGCGAAACAGAACGACCAGTTGGATGTTCTGATTGAAAAAGGGGTTGACGTATTGCTGATTAATGCAGTTGATACGGGGTCGGCCCAGGGACTTGCGGATAAAGCGGTTGCAGCCGGCATTCCGGCAGTATTTTTTAACCGTGAACCGGATAAGACGGTAATTGAATCCGCTTCCGGACTTTTCATAGGTACAACCGCGTCAGAGGCAGGCGTAATGCAGGGAGATATATTATCCGATTTGTGGGAAGCAGATTCTGCCTATGATCTGAATGGGGACGGAAAAGT
>JAATEU010000569.1 GCA_015655565.1 Clostridiales bacterium | reverse complement strand
CATTTATTTCACAAATCCGGTCCTTCTGCCTGTCAATTTCCTGCAATGCCTTTTCTTTCATTAAATACCCATGCCTTTCCATTAAAATAAACCGAACCTGCCGTTTACGCTCCGCTTAGAAGCGGAGAGACTGCCTAAAAAGGACTTTTTCAGCAGCCTCGAAGGGGAGGGCTTACTTGTAAGATAAATCATTCACTGAAATAACGGAACCTGTCTGAAGATATTCAATACTATCCAGGGCAGCCTGAGCTACCTCTTCCGGACTATGGGTTCCGCAGGCTTCTTTCAGGACATGAACATGATAATTATACTGATGGGCATCTACAGCCGTATAATGTACGCAGATGTCCGTCATTCCCCCGCAAATAAATAAATGTTTCACTCCAAGTCCCCGCAGTAATATTTCTAAATCCGTACCAAAAAATGCACTGTACCGGCGTTTTGGTATTACATATTCCCCTTCTGCCGGTGCTGCAGGCTCCCAGAAATAAGAATCCTTTTCCAGGCAGTGTATTCCTTCCGAACCGTCCAATTCCCGTCCGAAATCTACTAAATCATTCCTGTGAAGCTCAATAATATGAATAATGGGAATATTCTTAAGCGCCCTGAAATACCTGGTCACTTTTTCAACATTGTCATGATAGAACTTTCTTCTTTTCTGCTGATATTCCCCGTCATACAAAGGTACCTGTACTTTAGAGTCCTGAACATCTACAAGTATCAACGCACTGTTTTCCGGTATCGTAATCATTCACTGCACCTCTCCTTCTAAAATATCCAGGGCCGTAATATTGGATTCCCTCTGCAGATATTTCATATTTTTCAATGCATACTCATGGGCTTTCCAGGAAGAACCTGTTACACAGTCGGTTACAACATAAAAATGATAATCATGCTGATGTGCATCCACGGCTGTAAAACGGACACAGACATCTGTCAGCCCGCCAATTAAGAATAAAGTCTTTATGCCTTTGCATTGTAATAATAGATCAAGATCCGTTCCCAAAAAAGCACTGTACCGGCGTTTTCCTATTGTATAATCCGTCTTGGCAGGAGCTGTCAGGGGATTAAATTCTACATTTCTGGTTCCTTCCAGACAATGAACTCCTTCCACGCCGTCCAGCTCCCTGCCGAAGTCGCTCATATCAGCACGGTGCATCTCCCTGATTTGAATAACCGGCAGCTGACGGTCCCTGAAAAATTTTATAATCTTTGGAGCATTTTCATAAGTTTTACTTCCCTTCATAATCGGAATTCCATCACAGCCGTCCCCATCCTGAAGATCAACTACAATCAGGGCACTATTCTCCGGTATTATCATGATATACCTCCTTTTTACATTTCATTCAAGTTTTTCTTAAAAAGTCATATGGTTTTGAAATCAGGTATTATTTTTTCAGAAAACTGTCATCTATTAATGCCGCAAAATCAATATCCGGGCTCATTTCACCAATAGAAACATAGAAATCCTGAATATCTTTCATAGAATCCGGCAGCCATCCGTCTTCAGACATTGCTTCAGCATTATCCTGCATGGTATATAAATATACGGTATCACACATTTTTTCAACTTCCTCCGGCGTACTTTCAAATGTGGCGGCAGTCTTTTCCGAAGCTTCTTTTAAATTATTCACAACATATTGTGTAGAATCTTCTACGGCCAGCAGGGTTTTCGTCAGCCATTCCGGCTTCTCTTCCGCTACTTTGGCGGAAACCACACATATATCATAAATACATCTTTCCAAATCTTTTGTTGTAACCAGTAAATTTGCCCCGGCCTCATTAACAGCCTGGGTCAGATATGGATCGAAAGTAGTTGCGGCATCCAGGTTGCCGGCAATGAATGCGGAACCGCCCTTACCGGGAGACATATCCACAAAGTTAACGTCATCAACCGTAAGACCGGCGGATGCAAGGGCTTTAGCCAGCATATAATGGGTAACATTTCCATACTGTGCAGATACCTGCCTGTCCTTTAAGTCCGTTACGGTTTTAATCTCAGGTTTACTGACAATACCGTCGGCTCCTCTGGATTCATTATGCAAATAAACAATTTTCGGAAGCGCAGACGGATCGGTTCCCTCTTCCATTAATGCATTGATTGAAGTCATATAAGCTTGAATTGTCGTAAAGGCAATATCCACATCACCCGTTATAACGCTCATTAGTGTGGAAGTATTTCCATATGCATCAATTTCAAGATTAATTCCGTTTTGTTTATCAAAACCAGATTCATTCATTACGTAAAGTACGATACCTCCGATAAACGGAGCATATGCCGTTTTAACAGTGGTCAGTTCCCCTGACGTTTCTGTTCCTTTGTCCAGGCTATTATCCGAGACTGAAGATGCCGGTTCCGATGTTTTGGTGTCATTGCCGCATGCAGCCAGATTGAAAATCAAAACTGTCAGAAGTATTACATTAATTAGTTTTTTAGTTCGGTTTTTCATTATTTTTTCCTCCTGTTATTTGTTTATATAAATGCTTTTGCACTATATACTAATGTCAAAGCGGATATCCGCAACCGCTCCGCTGCCTGCTCATAATAGGCAAGTATTCGCCTACGGCTAAAGTCGTGGGAACTCCTGGCCGGCTAAACTCTTAATCCATTTGTTGCTGTTGACCCTGATAGAAACAAAAACCGCTTTTATTACATCGTCCAATACAACACACAGATATACCATCTTAATTCCCATATTCAGGACATTGCCCGCCAGAAACGCAAGCGGCAGCGAAACCGCCCAGACAGTAATATTGTCAATAAACATACACACCTTCGTATCTCCGCCTGATCTCAGCGTACTGCTGATGTGCAGCCAGTTATATCCCTTAATCGGCATGATAACCGCCATATACTGAATCATCATCATTGCAACGTTCCTTACCTCCTCCGATACATGATAAAGCTTAAGGAAAGCCCCGGAAAAGGCAAGCATAGCCACACCTGTCAAAGCCCCGGCAGCCATATTATAGCGTCCCATTTTTCTGGCATAATAAGGTGCTTCTTTTATCCGGTTTTCTCCCAGCATCCTTCCTAAAATAATAGCTGCCGCCTGACCGGACCCCTTAAAGAAGGAACACATAAGCTGTTCCAGTACCTTGGCAATATTTACCGCGGCACCGTATTCATATCCCATATGATAATAAACAATACCGTAAAGGGCGATACCCACACTCCACAGTGTCTCGCTCAGCGTTACCGGAAGGGCGATTTTGACAAAAGATTTCAAAAACACCCTGTCAATCAGCTTAATATCCTTCCATTCAGGTGCATAAACCCGGTTGCTGCCATACACGACAAAGAAAAGCAAACCCGCTTCCATTAACCTGGCAATCACCGCAGCAATTGCGGCTCCTGCCACTCCCATAGCCGGCACACCAAAGTGCCCGAAAATGAAAACATAATTCAAAAAGATTTTGATGCAGATTGCTAAAACGGAAGCAGCCAATGGTATTGTTGTTTTACCGATGTTTTTTAATACCATTCCGGCGGCCTGTGAAAAACCGGCGGCTAAATAACTGATTGCAACAATCCTAAAGTATTCGGAAGCCGCCCCGACCAATTCCGCTTCTTTTGAAAAACCTCCCAATATCAGTCCTGGAATTCCAATACCGAAAAAGGTAAATATTGCACTTGCACCCAGGATAATGATAAAGGCTGCGGCAGTTGCAACACGCATTTTTTTATAATCGCCTTTACCATAAAACTGGGATATAAAAATAGTTGCTCCGCTGATAGTACCTATCATCATTAAAGTCAATACGAAATAAATCTGGTTCACCAGGCCGACGGCCGACAGCTCCAAATCTCCAAGCCGTCCAACCATCAGGGTATCAACGGTATTGACCAGACTGGCAATCAGACTCTGGATTCCTATGGGTATTGACAGCTTAATAAATTGCTTTAAAAATATTGTATTTTT
>JAATEU010000475.1 GCA_015655565.1 Clostridiales bacterium | reverse complement strand
TATGCCGGCAAATAGTGTGGGATTAAAACAATTCTAGGGGAAGGAGGTGGGAGGAATGAGTACATTTCAGAATGCGGATGGGAAAGCAGTTTTTACTGCGAATGGTAAAGGCAATTCAAGATAATAAAGCGTATCTTGGCGAAATAGACGGTTTAATTGGCGACGGTGACCATGGTATGAATATGAATAAAGGGTTTTCTGTTTTTGAAACCCGCTTTAAGGATAAAGAGATTACATTTTCAGAAAGATAGAGCTTGGAATGATTCTGCTCAATGAAATTGGCGGCTCTATGGGTCCAATCTATGGAACCATATTTATGGATATGGCAGAAGCAGTAGAAGGGGCTGTCGCACTAGCGGTTAAATAACCGCCGGTGTACAGCTCATTTTTGTACTGTTTTATAGGATTTCTATATAATTGAATCCTTTTAATTCATGTTAGGATTCTAATTTTTGGCAATAATAAGATTATATCGTATATCTGCCGAGTACTTGACAATACATAAAAATTCGGCTAATATAAGATTATATCGTTGATTAGCCGAAAGAAGGAAACTTTATGACTTATATAAAAAGGGATATTGAGACATTAGTTCTTGATACCTCAAAGGAATATGCGGGAATCATGGTCACCGGTCCCCGTCAGGTTGGAAAAACTACCATGCTGCGGCAACTGATGGATGACAGCCGTCATTATGTCACGCTGGATGACTTGGATGAGCGGAGGATGGCAAAGGAGGATCCAGCTCTGTTTTTATCTTTGCATCCCGTACCGATATTGATCGATGAAGTACAATACGCCCCTGAGATGTTCTCCTATATTAAGATAGCAATAGACAATGGCGCGGCGCCGGGTGCTTTTTGGTTGACTGGGTCACAATCCTTCCGACTTATGGAACTGGCGCAGGAGTCCCTTGCAGGGCGGATCGCCATTTTCCATTTGACAGCCTTATCCCAGCATGAAATCTACGGAAGCGGTGAAAATACGCCGTTTACACTGGAGTTGCCCAAGTTGCAGGAGCGGGCCAAAAGAGGTGCACGAACAGATGTAGCAGGAATCTATCAGCGCATCTGGAATGGAGCTATGCCCGGCTTAGCCAGCGGAAAATATACGAAGCGGGAAACCTTTTATAGCAGCTATCTCCAGAGTTATATCGAACGTGATGTCAGTGACATGGTAGAGCGCATTGATAAGCTGGGGTTTCTGGATTTTATCCGGGCTGCTGCCTGCCGATGCGGACAGTTGTTGAACATTCATGATATTGCATCTGACGTAGGCTGTAGTGCGGATACTGCCAAACGATGGCTGGGCATTCTGGAAAAGTCTGATATAATCTTTTATCTTCGGCCTTATTCCAACAATCTGCTGAAAAGAACTATCAAGACCCCTAAACTGTATTTCTTCGATACAGGGTTGGTAGCCTGCCTTACAAAGTATAGCAGCCCTGAAATCCTGATAAATGGCGCCATCAATGGAGCAATATTGGAGAATTATGCTGTCTCCGAAATTCGGAAAAGCTATATCAATGCGGGTATGGATTGCCTGATGCACTATTACCGCGACTGGGACAGCAAGGAAGTAGATATAGTAATAGAAGCGGATGGTGAATTACATCCGCTGGAAATAAAGAAATCCATCCGGCCTGGTACCGAATTGACGAGTGCTTTCAAGGTGCTGGACGCATCTTCTGTTCCGCGTGGCACAGGGGCCATTCTATGCTTACGCGAAGATCTGTCAGCAGTGGACCGTCAGAATTACATCGTACCTATTTGGCTGATTTAAGATTGATATGACCTCCACTCATAAGAGTATCTTAAGTTCAATAATAACAAGCCTTTTCAAACTTCTGTGAAAAAAAAGTAAATCGATTTTGTAGTCTTTATTATCAATGACGATTCTTTTTTGCCGAGCCATAAAAGCAAAATCGCTTCTCATTTCTAAAATGAATTTTTCTAATTCTGCTAAAATTGCACTTTCCAAATCCTTTTCACTAAAGGTATCTTTTAACTCCAAGAAGTCAAGCATATAGGGATCTCTGTAAAACATGTCTACCGACATTTTATCTTCTTCTCTCAGTTCCCGAATTTCATTGGCTATCGTTTCCTCATCACTAAAATCATCATAAAACTGTATCATTCTAAATAAGGCAGCTCTACTATAAACGTTTCCATATCTGTGAGATAAATTTTTGCTCAGTGTGGTTATTACAAGTTTCCCATATTCTGCTTTTTCATTTTTTAAAATTTCAATCCTCAATTTTTTCCAATGATCCAGTTTAGCATAACATGCGCTGTATTTACTGCCTGGAATACACCTTTTCGGGTTGTTGAAATCATATCGCTGATGTTATTACAAATCTCTTCGTAATTTTCCGGTATATTCTCCAGAACTAAATCCCATAGAGAGGGTATGGAGAATCACTCGGAAAGAGAGAATCCATAACCGTTATTTTGAAAAGGTGGAAATGCTAAGGAATGTTCTAAGGTTATACTTTAAAAATTTTGAAATATCGAATGAAAAATCTAAAAACCTGTGACATTAATGCCAATATTTAAGACGTTACATCTAGTAAGGAATATGGATTTTAAAATAAGTATGATATTTTGTATTATGGGCAGCATACATGGGGACAAAGGATAAATCCTGATGCCGGAGGACGGGATAGGGATGCCCGGTATCCCAGCCGGCAAAAAAGGATTTCTCCGGATCCGGTTTTAAAATTAAGGTAATCCAATCTTTGGTGTCTTTTAAAGCTGCCATCACCAGGGGACCATATAAAATACTGGCTGCAAAACTTCCGTCCAGTTTGTCGGGAGTCAATTCCAGGCGGACGGTATAAGGGATGGACAGTAAAATGGTGTCTCCGCTGACCCATTCCCTGGTAAGGTCAAAATATTCGGCGGGCGCTGCGGCAGGGCTCAGGGCTGAACCGTTAACTGAAACCGTATATCCTTTTTCCGCCCAATGGGGAATTCTCAATTTTACCGTAAATTTACCGCTGCCTTTGATTATTAATTCCGTTTTTTCGGAAGGAAACCGGCCTTTTTGTATAATATCCACTCCTTTCTCTTTCCAATGAAGAGTGGAAGGAATGTACAGGTTGACATAAACAGATTGATTATCTGTGGAGATGTGATAAATATCTGCCTGGTATTTTACGTGATTTTCCATTCCCGTACCATGGCAGCAGGTAAAATCATCATAATCATTGGAGTATTGCCTGTTTTCACCGGGGCCGATGGGAAGCATATAAGTAACGCCGTTATGCATATCCCGGGACACAACGGGATTCTGGGAGGCCAGAATCTGATTGATAAGTCCTCTTTCGTAATAATCCATATACCCGGTATTTTCCGGCTCATAAAGATACAAATCCTTTGTCAGCTTAAGCATATTGTATACGGCACAGGTTTCGCAGTTGCGGTCGGATTCAATATTGCCTGCAAGGATATCCGGTTCCTTGAAATTTTCACCCCTTCCGACTCCTCCGATGGAATACATATAATGATTGACAACAAGATGCCAGAAATACTTTGCAGCCAGGTAGTAGGAATAATCGCCGGATGCCTGGAATTCCCTTATAGCCCCGATAATCTGAGGAATATGCTGATTGGCATGAATGCCGCTGATGGTGTCGTGATTATAGATAAGTCCGTCAAAAACCCCGGGATTGTCAAACATCTTAGATGCTTCCAGGTAGCGGACATTATCAGTCAAAAGGTATAAGGAAGAAAGGGATTCATTCATGCCGCCGTATTCCCCTGCGATATACATGCTCCACATCCTGGCCCGCTGTTCCCGGGAAAGCGGGGAAAGCCGGTTGTATACCCAGTCACCGATACCTTTTGAAATTTCCAGTGCAATCTTATTATTTGTATAATGACAGCAGTCTAAAAGACCTGCCAAAATTTTATGCAGGGTATAATAAGGAGCCCAGATGGTAGGGTAAATGGTATATTGCTCTAACAGTGCAAATTGGTCTGGGGAATATGCGCTCAAAAATCCTTTTCCCCAAACGGCAGGATTCTTACTCCAATTAGACTGGGAAGCATTGGCGGGGGAGCAGTTTGTTTTAAATTCCAGGGCATTTCCCTGGGATAACTGCTGCAGCCGGTAAAGTTCTTCAACCATGTAATCTATTTTTTCTTTCAGTTCCTGATTGTTGGCAGAACCGTAAGCCAGGGCAAGTGCGGAAAGATAGTGCCCGGTAGAGTGTCCCCGGAGAAGTCCGGTGGGTTCATCCCATCCCCCTAAAGGCTTCGCCCCTTTCGTATCCTGTCCGAAGGCAGCCCTGAAGTTATACAGCATACGATCCTCATCAATCAGCATAAGGTAATCCAAAGTACGTGCCCGGTTTTGTGTAAAACGGGATTCCTGATCCAGTGTGATTTCATTCAAGGAAAAGTTCCTGCAGGCCGTATGTATGCCGGGAATGGAATTTATAACCGTAATATCTGCTTTTACTGTGATATTGTAGTCCTGAATTGTTCCCGGAACCGTAAAATTGCCCCGGGAGGAATACAATACCGGATCTATTTCGTCCCAGATTATAAATAATTTTACATGTCTTTGATCTGACAGCGTTACCTCAGCCATAACAGGAAGAATAGGAGCTGTATGCTCATATGTAATAACGGATATAGGCTCTATGGATAATATTCCAGGTTTTTCATAATGTGGAAGGACGGTCGCCAAAAAAGTTTTTGCTGCCTTGGCTTTATTGGAGACAGCATGAACAGTCAAAACCACCTCCTGGGACTCTTGATGAATTTTGGGTCTGTGTACTTTACCGGAAGAAGATATTATGTCTTCCCGGCTGCTTTCCCAATGCAGGGCAGAGCCCCATTCCCCTTTGTCAGGAAGTTCGAGATCTTGATATACAAGGGACAACCCCTTTAATTGCAGGCTTTCAACATCATGAAGGGCTATTTTATCGTCCGTGGGGTTAGCCGGTACATGAAAGAAAAAGGATTTTTTTGAGCTTGTCTCCCGGTAAGAAATTTCAGCAGTCAAAGTTACCAAAACATCATTTTTGCCAGGGGAGGGGCGATAAACAGTGCCCTGGCCGGAAAGGATATCCGGGCGGTCGCTGCTCCACCGGATTTTTGAACCGTATATGCCGAAAGAAGGAAGGAATATGTCCGCGGAAATATCCGTGGGGTTTACGCCATTTCCAAAAGACAGTGAGGACAATGCCGCCCGGTCCGCGTCCACTCTGCCCTGATCCGGGATGTCAAATAATTCCTTTGCCTCTGTCCCGGACATTGCATAAGGATAGATTTGATAATCCGACACCATCCCCTTTAAAGATTCTTCCTGGAAGATACCTGCTCCGATGCAGCAAAAGAAAGCTTCGTTTAATTCCCGGCACGTAAGCCGTGGCTGAGTAATTTTATCCGCAAGGTTTCCGTCCAGGTAAAGAGCCAGTGAGCTGGCCTTAGGGACTGAATCCAGGGTTACGGTAATCAGATGCCACTTGTCCGGTTCTAAGTAAGCCGGTTTTTGGGTGGACTGCTCCTGACTGCGGCCTCCGGTGGTTACGCAGGCTTTGCAGGATATGGCTGCCGCAGTTTCATCAGAAGAAAGAATTACATATAGAGCAGAGTCTTTTCCAAAGGAAAAGAGGGTATGGGAACCATTTAGGGCTGCCGGCTTAAACCAACAGCTTACGGTTACCTCACTGATTCCTTTCAGTATTCCGTCAGGCAGCTGGATATAACCGCCCTTATTGCCGCCGGGAAAAGACAGGGCGCTGATTTCGCGTCCGTATCTATTTTCCTTAACAACAGTTGCGCCTCTGGCATCATAATTGCGGATAACACCGGCATTTCCGTTTCCTGATGCATCTGGAATGATGGTACTGCTGACCTGGGTAAAGTCATAGAATAACCTTAAATTTTTCATATAGGCCTCCGCCTTGGCTGGCTCATATGCCGAGCCTGTATTT
>JAATEU010000250.1 GCA_015655565.1 Clostridiales bacterium | reverse complement strand
TTTCCCATGAGCTGCGGACCCCTATTACAGTCATTCGGGCTTATACGGAATCCTTAGTAGACGGTGTAATAACAGAAGAAGAGAAGATAAACCAGTATCATTTAAGAATATTAACCGAGTGCAAAGGCATGGAACGTCTGGTAGGGGATTTACTTTTACTGTCTAAAATGCAAAATCCTGATTTTACAGTGGAAAAGGAACCTGTCAATATCCTTCAGGTTTTTGATGATTTAATACGCAGTTTACATGCCATCGGTATGGAGAAAAATATTAAATTTGAAATTACCAAAAAGGATCCTTCTTATATGATGATGGGTGATTATGACCGTCTAAGACAGATGTTTCTTATTATCCTGGATAATGCCGTAAAGTTTTCAAATGAAAATTCCACAATACACATAATTTTATATAAGCAGGACAAACTAACTGTATCAATCCGGGACGAAGGCATTGGGATTTCACCGGAAGATTTACCGAGTATTTTTGACAAATTTTACAAATCTAAATTAAAACAAAATGAACGGGGTTCCGGTCTTGGACTGGCTATAGCCAAGGAAATAGCTGCAAAACACGGAGGAAATATACAAGTTCATAGTACCCTTGGAATCGGCACGGAATTTATATTTGCCTTCCAATTTTTGGAAGAATATGTAGAAGAATTAAATATTTAGTACTATTTATGTCATAAAAAACTTGAAAATTCCGTTATAGTAATGTATAATAAAGTCACAAGAAGTTCCTGGGATGTACGACACTCCTGATATTTTGAACCTACATGATATAATAAGGGATTCCTACATCCGTAAGATTATGTCAGGCCGCCGTTTGCAGTGGAAGGCAGAGGCTTATGTGCGGAAACCCACCTAGCTTGGGCTAGGAGTCAAAATACAGGAAACGGCGTTTCGGGTTCATGAACAAAAGATGAAGGGCAGCTTTAGCTGCCTTTTTTTAAATAAGGTACCGGAAGCGGATCTGGAATATCCGCTTTAATCCTTCAAGGAGATCTAAATGAAACATGGATTTGTGAAAGTTGCAGCTGCTACACCAAAGATTCAGGTAGCAGGATGTAAATATAATGCAGAAAGAATCATGGAAATAATCTATGAAGCGGAACGAAATCTGGTAAAAGTATTGGTATTACCTGAATTATGCCTTACCGGCTATACCTGCGGTGAGCTTTTTTTACAGGATGCCTTATTAAATAGTGTCCAGGAACAGCTTAACCGGATCGTAGAATATACCTTGGGGATGGACGTATTGCTTACTCTTGGTGTTCCTGTCAGTACGGAAGGCAAGTTGTATAACACGGCTGCGGTGATACAGAATGGGCAGTTATTGGGATTCATACCAAAAAAGAATCTGCCGAACTATTCTGAATTCTATGAAGCAAGATATTTTAATCCTGGTCATGAAAAGGTGGAATACATCACAATGAATGGGAAAAAGGTTCCGTTGGGAACTAATATCCTGTTTCGGTGTGAAAACCTTCCGTCACTGACTGTGGGTGTGGAAATCTGTGAGGATTTATGGGTTCCCCTGCCTCCCAGTGTGAAACATGCCATGGCTGGTGCAACCGTTATTTTAAATCTTTCCGCCAGCGACGAAACAACGGGTAAAGATATCTACCGGCGTGATTTAATTAGAATGCAGTCGGCCAGGTTAATATGCGGTTATCTTTACGCAGATTCCGGAGAAGGTGAATCCACCACTGATTTAGTATTTGCAGGACATAACCTGATTGCGGAGAACGGTATGCTTCTAAAGCAGTCAAAACGCTTTGAAAATGAAATGATTTATTCCGAACTGGATATCCAGAAATTAATAAATGAGCGGCGCAGGATGACCACCTTTACGCCTACCACCTTTCAGGAATATGAAATTATAGAATTTAAGTACCAAAGGAAGGGAACTTTACCGGAAACGAAACTGACACGTATTATAGACAAAGCTCCTTTTGTGGCTGGTATAAAGGAAGACAGGGACCGGCGCTGTGAAGAAATCATTAATATTCAGGC
>JAATEU010000086.1 GCA_015655565.1 Clostridiales bacterium | reverse complement strand
TAATAAGCACCAGCAATATTGCGGGTATGATAAATACCCTGTAATTAAATTTCGATGCTGATTTCTTTGCCTTTTGATTTGACATTATGTCATTCCTCCTCGTTTAATATCCCCCGTGGGGGGTTATTAAACTCAGTATAACATTATTATTTCCGTTGTCAATCTTTTTTGTAAATAATTTTTTTCAGCAGTTTTTTACAGTATCCGTAGGCGAATTCAATAGCTGTCTCCGTTATGCACTCATATTCCCCATGGATTCCGCCCAGATAATTGCCCGGTTCTATTGGGAAAAAACCTATGGTATCAATTCCCTGCCTTCGAAAAAAACGGTTGTCACTATAACCGGGGGAAATTACCGGAAGCAATTCATAGTCAGGATCAAATTCCTGCAATGTCTCTTCAAAGACCGGGGCATATTTTTCTAATACCTCCGTTCTTTTTTTATTTCCGATATAGGATTCAATCCCTTCATAGAAACTTTCCCTGGAAACACAACGACCGCTTTGAGGATTCCCCCAATCAAGAAAGTAATCTAAGGTTTTTTCATTGTAATAACCTTTTTGTATCCCATGCCTGATTACCCTTTCCGGCACAACCGGGAAATTATCCTGTGCCGTTCCCTGAATTTTATCTTCTAATTCCCCAGTCTGAAAAGTAAAATATGTCCTGTCTTTGTAATGTACGGCATACCCTCCGCCTTCTCCGATTACCAATTTAACATCATCAAAGCACTCCGTATGCTCCATTAACCACTCTGTACCGTACCTGCCATTGCATTCTTCATCAGCTGCGGCAGCAAAGGCCAAGGTATATTCCGGTTTTCCAAACTGCCTGTACAAGTCGAATATTACCTGGGACCAGACTGCAATCAGCCCCTTGCAGTCCAGGGTTCCCCGTCCGAAATAAATATCTTTTTTCTTCACAAGCCTTCCCGGAGAACCTTTTTTGAATTCTTCCGTATCAAGATGGGTAAGGAGCAGAATTTTACGGGGATTTTTCCCATCCAGCTGCGCATAGAAGCTTCCCCTGTTCCTCCTTGGTTCAAAAATTTTCCCATCTATATTATTTTGCTTGAATTCAGCTTTTAAAAAATAAGCAGCCAGCAGTTCATTTGCGGCAGAAATTGTTGTATCCATTGCGACAAGCCGTTCAAGTCTTTTAATTATTGCAGAATAATAATCCATAAATAAAAAGGGGCTATTTCAACAGCCCTTGCCTTTCTTTGCAAACAACCTTAATAATTAATTTGCAATCACTCACTTAATACCTTTGCTGTCAATGGGAAGATGTTTTACAGTTTCTGTAATATTTTAATTTTCAGGTATTCTTTCACCAGCCTGACACAATTTTCCCATCCTGCTTTTTCACTGTTCAGGGTCAGGTCATAGTTAACGAAATTTGTCCAGTACCTAAGAGAGGGATACTGTGAAAAAATTATATTCAATTGGAGAGACTGCAAAACCTGGAAATTTCTGTCCAAACCTTGCAGAATTATTCCAACGGCAGCCTAACAGGACAAACACATCAATTTTGGTTTTATAAAAATTTGCGGCAGCTGACCGGTTTGATTTTCCATATTTGTGAGGAAAGAACCCCTATGGCACAAAACCTCCAAAAATTGCTTAAAGAAAGATTGATGCGTTTGTCCCGGCAGCATAAAGGATATTATTCTTTTTCCTGAGAAATAAAGGGAACAGGTTATGAAATAAATTGAAGCTCTTAATATAACTACAGATGATATTATAACAGCCTTTTTTGAAAAAGTATTTGAGACTCTCCAACTGGTATAGAAATTATAATGAGAGAATATGAATTGCCAGGATAAATTATAAAGTAAAGGACTGTACCTAAGATCGTCCAGGAACCCCGGCCATAAAGGCGGCAATCTCACTTTAGGCACCGATATTGCAAGAACAGTATAACCAAATTTTTAAACGAAGCTCATATCTTTTCTCCCATATGCACGTACCGAAGGTACTTAAAAGAAAATGCACATTTCTGCCGGTCTGAATGCGGGTATCAACCGGCATTGAAAATGCACAGTATCGGACAGTCTTTCCTGGAAACTGCCGAAAACCTTTCTATAAATTTCCTTCGCGGGTTTTCCCCGGTTTCGGTATTTATCCAAAGTGGTTAATATTTACAGGCGTTCTTTTAAAATACGGTTTATTATTCCAGGGTCTGCTTTGCCCTTCATTTCCTTCATGGTCTGCCCTACTAAAAATCCAAGGGCCTTTTCTTTCCCATTGCGGTAGTCATCAACGGAGGCTGTATTAGCAGCCATGATTTTCTCAATAGCTGACCGTAAAATGCCTTCATCACTTACCATGGATAAACCGCGTTCTTCCACGTACCGTACCGGGTCAATATCCGATTTAAAAATCTCTTCAAACACTTCTTTCGCTACGGTTCTGTTGATTTTGCCATCATTTATTAATCCGATTAACCCGGCCAGATTACCGGCACTGAAGCTTATATTCTCCGGTTCCGTTTCTAATTCTTTTAAAAGGCGCATGGTTTCTACAATAAGCCAGTTAGAAACTTCTTTTGGTTTCCCGCAAAGAGCAACGGTTTCTTCAAAAATATCAGCCAGTCTCTTAGAACCTGTTATAATACCGGCATCATAAACCGGGATATCATATTCGGTCTCATACCGCAGCATTTTGGCACACGCAAGCTCGGGCTGACGGTTTTTAACCTCTTCCAGCCATTCATCACTGATTTCAATGGGTACCAAATCCGGTTCCGGGAAATACCGGTAATCCTGGGCATCTTCCTTGGAACGCATGGCAAAACTGGTGTCCTTATTATCATCCCAGCGTCTGGTTTCCTGTATCACAACCTTACCGTATTCCAGTATTTCAATCTGACGTTTTCTTTCTCCCTCAATAGCCCTGGCGATGGCCTTAAAGGAATTCATATTTTTCATCTCGGTCCGGATTCCGAATTCTCCGGCCCCAATCTCCCTGATAGACAGGTTAACATCGGCACGAAGGGACCCCTCCTGCATCTTGCAGTCCGAAACACCAAGGTATTGGAGAATCAATTTTAATTTTTCAAGGTAAGCAATTACTTCATCTGCCGATCTCATATCCGGTTCACTGACAATTTCAATTAACGGAACCCCGCACCGGTTGTAATCAACCAAAGTACAGTCTTCCCAGGGATCATGTATTAATTTGCCCGCATCCTCTTCCATATGAATCTCATGGATGCCGATAACCTTTTTCACTCCGCCGGCTTCAATCTCAATACCGCCGTTTCGGCATATGGGAAGATAGAGCTGGGATACCTGATACGCCTTAGGTAAATCAGGATAAAAATAATTTTTGCGGTCAAATTTACAATTCCGGGTAATTTTGCAATCGGTAGCCAGACCTGCAGCCATGGCAAATTCAATAACCTTTTTATTTAATACTGGAAGTGTACCCGGCATACCGGTACAAACCGGACAGCAATGCGTATTCGGCTCACCGCCGAACCGGGTGGTACATCCACAGAAAATCTTAGTTTCCGTAGCCAATTCCACATGGACTTCCAGACCTATGACAGTTTCATAT
>JAATEU010000244.1 GCA_015655565.1 Clostridiales bacterium | reverse complement strand
CCAAGGCGTTAATTATACCATTATTAGCCATATGATGATATTTTGCTAAAATCTCACCCACAATGGCAACTTTTGGTTTCTTAATATCCTTAATTTCCAGCTCATCAAACTCCTTAATGATATTTTTTATGTTTTTATCAAATTCCCGTTTGCTGCCGTTAAAAATATTTTTTTTTGCAGCTTCCTTCCATTTATGATAAAGTGCTTCTGAAGAACCAGGTTTCTTTTCATAAGGCCTTGATCCATAAAGGACCCTCATAAATAAATCACCGTAAACTAAAGCCATAATCGATTTGTTTATAAATATGAAAGACATTTTAAAACCGGGCTGTTCTCCAAGACCCACCGCATTTAATGAAATCAGGGGTACATTTTCATAACCTGCCTGCTTTAAGCCCAGTTTTAAAAAGGACATATAATTCGTTGCCCTGCAGCCTCCCCCTGTCTGGGTTATAATGACAGAGGTATGATTGATATCATATTTACCTGATTTTAATGCATGTACAATTTGGCCGATTACCAGGATTGCCGGGTAACAGGCATCATTATTTACATATTTAAGTCCCTCGTCTACGGCCAGCTGATCAACGCCGGGTAAAATCTCCAACCGGTAATCACAGGCACGGGCCGCTTCCTGTATTAATTCAAAATGAATAGGAGCCATCTGAGGTGCCAATATAGTATGGGTTTTCCTCTTTTCTTTGGTAAATAAAGGATGCTGATACGTGATTTCTTCCTTATTCGGCCGGTATGCCTTTCTTTTCCTTTCCTCCAGGGCTGCTTTTAAGGAACGGATTCTTATCTTAGCCGCCCCCAGATTATTACCCTCATCAATTTTCAGCATGGTATAAATTTTGCCGTTTGATGCCAGAATTTCAGCAATTTGATCGGAGGTTACGGAATCCAGTCCGCAGCCAAAGGAGTTCAGCTGAACTAAATCTAAGACCGGCTCCTCGGCAACCTTGGCAGCAGCACGGTATAATCTGGAATTATAGGTCCATTGATCCACAACCCTTAATTTATTTTTTAACGGTGTTAAATGGGATATGCTGTCCTCCGTTAATACTGCCATATCAAAGGAATTAATCAATTCGGGTATCCCGTGGTTGACTTCCGGATCGATATGGTATGGTTTTCCGCAGAGAACAATTCCTCTCTTCTTATTTTGTTTCAGATAGTCAATTACTTCTTCCCCCTGCTTTTGAATATCTTTTTTATATTTGTCAAACTCTTTCCTTGCCGATTTCACGGCCCTTTTTGCTTCCTCCATTGTTACGCCGTATTGGGCCAGTTCTTCTGCAATTCTTTTTGTAAGAACCCTGTCATTATTCATGGACAAAAAAGGTGCGATAAACTTTATTGTTTTTAATTCATCTATATTATTTTTAATTACTTCTGTATAAGAAATTACAATGGGACAATTATAGTGGTTATCTGCATCCTCATATTCTTTTTTTTCATAAACCACAGAAGGGTAAAAAATGGTTTTAATTCCCCTTTCAATCAGATTAAGAATATGACCATGGCAAAGCTTGGCCGGATAGCATACTGATTCGGAGGGTATGGTTTCCAATCCTTTTACATACATTTTTTTATTGGAAGGTGCGGATAACTCCACACGAAAGCCTAATTCCGTAAGAACTATGAACCAAAAAGGATAGTTATCATACATATTAAGTGCTCTTGGTATACCGATAACACCTCTGTCCGCCTGTTCCAGGCTTAATGGTTTATAAGCAAAAGTCCTGTGATATTTATATTCATAAAGGTTTGGTAATTTCTTATTTATATTTTTTTCTATTCCCAATCCTCTTTCACATCGGTTCCCTGATATAAAGGAATCACCATTGGAGAAAAGATTTACCGTCAGCAGGCAATGATTACCGCATTTCTCACAGCGCTTATAAGAAACTTTTGCATCAAAGCCGGATAAGGCCTCTCTTGAAAGCAGGGATGCTTCATATTTATTTTCTTTTGAAACCTCATCCATAAATCTTTCTTTTGCAATTAAAGCAGCGCCAAAAGCCCCCATTAAGCCTGCAATCTCCGGTCTGATTACTCTTCTGCCCGATATTTGTTCAAAGCATCTTAGAACCGCATCATTATAAAAGGTTCCGCCCTGAACAATCATTTTTTCTCCCATATCTTTTTCATTACGGATTTTTATTACCTTAAATAATGCATTTTTAATTACGGAATAAGAAAGTCCTGCGGAAAGATCAGCAATATCCGCTCCCTCCTTTTGGGCCTGTTTTACTTTTGAATTCATGAAAACCGTACATTTTGTTCCTAAATCCACCGGTGCTTTTGCAAACAGTGCTTCTTTCGCAAATTCATCTATGGTCATATTCAAAGAAGCGGCGAAACCCTCCAGAAAAGAACCGCACCCGGAAGAGCAGGCTTCATTTAACAGAATGCTTTCAATTGTACCATTTTTAATCCTTAAACACTTCATATCCTGCCCGCCAATATCCAATATAAAGTCCACACCGGGCAAAAAATATTCTGCAGCTTTATAATGTGCTATGGTTTCTATTTCACCGATATCCACATGAAGTGCCGTTTTTATTAAACTTTCTCCGTAACCGGTTACGGCACTTTTGGTGATTTTAACTCCTTTTGGAAGTTTTTCATATAAATCCTTTAATATGGATACCGCTTTTTTCATCGGGTCGCCTTCATTGCTTCCATAATAATAATATAAAAGCTCTCCTGCTTCACCGGTTAAAACTGCCTTCGTCGTGGTTGAACCGGCATCAATGCCTAAAAACGTATCACCCTGATACTGAAACAGTTCAGCCTTTTTTACAAAGGAACTGCTATGCCTGTTCTTAAATTCCTTATAATCCTCTTCCTTCTGAAATAAAGGCGGAAGCTTACGGATATCTTCATCCTTAATATCCGTTATTTTCCTTGCCTTTCCTAACAGTAGCTTTAAACTTATCTTATCTGCTGATGCGGTTTCCAGGTTTTGTATTTTATATTTGGAATTTCTTCCATTCCCGGATAAAAGTGCCGCTCCTATAGCCGGATAAAGAATACCATTTTCAGGTATTATTACTTCTTCCGGTAATAAATTTAAGCTTACTATAAATCTTTGTCTTAATTCCGATAAGAAATACAGCGGACCACCCAGAAAAGCCACTTTACCCCTTATAGGTTTCCCACAGGCCAGTCCACCTATGGTTTGATTTACTACAGCCTGTAATATGGAGGCTGCGATATCTTCTTTCCTTGCCCCGTCATTAAGCAGCGGCTGTATATCTGTTTTAGCAAATACTCCGCACCGGGAGGCTATGGGATAAATTACTTTATGCCCTTTGGCATATTCATTTAAACCGGAAGCATCCGTATTCAATAAAGCGGCCATCTGGTCGATAAAAGCACCGGTTCCTCCGGCACAGCTGCTATTCATGCGTTGTTCCATTCCCCCTTTAAGATAAGTGATTTTTGCATCCTCTCCTCCCAGTTCAATTACAACCTCTGCTTCAGGGAGCATGGTCCGGACCGCTTTGGTGCAGGCAATGACTTCCTGCTCAAAGTTCAGGTTTAACCATTTTGATACGGAGATTCCTCCTGAACCCGTTATATTTACGGTACAGGATTGATTCCCCAAACTTTCATAGCAGGAACAGATAATATTGATTATGGTGCTTTTAATATCGGACAGGTGTCTTTTATATTCGCTGTAAATCAAACGGTTATCTTCATTAAGGACTGCAGTTTTTACAGTTGTGGAACCAATATCTAATCCTATTTTATAATTGTTCATTCTATTAAATATCTCCTATACATAATCATTTTTTTTCATACCGGTACTTTGTAGCAATTAACTGTTTCACCGGATACAGCGGATATTTGCTTGCTTTCAATACAATGCAATGGAAAGAGGCCGCAGCGGTGCTACGCCAATTAACATCCACGCAGTAGTGGAACAAACAAGTATCATGCAACTTTCAGGTGTTACAGGGTACCGGCTTATTTTAAAAACTATATCATACTTATTTATTATGCACAGGAAAATCAGAATCATTCAGCACAAAAAAAGGGTTGCCCACAAATTGTGGACAGCCTTTTTTATTATGAACTATATTAAGGTTTTATATCTTCCTTATTTTGACTTCTGATGTAATAAAACATATATTGCTGCACTATACCTGCAAATCCATTATAAAGTTCCAGATCAAATTTATTATGATATATGTCTTTAAGAATCCTGCCAATCCATACATCCACAGGAAATGATTCTATATGATGAAGACCGTATAACGATACGCAATTTGCCACCTTTATTCCTACTCCGGATAAATTCAGAAGCTCTCTGACGGCTTCTCCGCTATTTAATTCCCTCAGCTTTATTATGTCTATATCACTTCTTAAAACTGCCTGTGATGTTTTTAATATGTATTTATCCCGGTAGCCTAATCCGGCTTTTCTAAGCTCTTCTATATTTGCACCGGCCAGCCTTTCCGGTGTGGGGAAGGTATAATACTCCTTATTGTCACAAGTGCTGCTCACTTTTCGTTCGCCATATTTCACACTAAGCTGTTCAATACAGCTTTTAATAGCAGGTATATTCTTTCTTTGTGATATAATAAAACTTATTAAAGTTTCAAATATATCCTGCTTCAATATTCTGAGTCCCCTTCCAAATTCTGCAGCTTTTTTTAAAAATTCATCCTTGCCCTGGATTAAAACAGTTACAATTTCATTATAGTTATAATCCATATCGAAATAATCCTTCCAAAGCAGCTGGTATTCCTCCTCACTGCAGGTTATTTCCACGGAGTCCCTGTCTGTCTGAATTAATTCTATATATTTGCCAAAGGCAATCAGACTATATTTATTATCGTCCATCCTGTTCATCCGAAAGCATTGTCCTGATTCTGCTATATGTTTTAAATTAATATTAGTTGATTTAATAATCAATTCTAAATTCCTTTCAATTTGATTCAAGCATATTAACAGTATATCTTAAGGATTCATTAAATTCCGCATCAGAAGAATTTTCAAAAATCAATAAATCATCCTTAATCTTCGGATCATCCAAAGTACTGGGAATGTTAAAATTGCAGCCTGCAATATATTCATCCCAATGGGAAAGTTTCCAGGAATCCCGGTCGGAATTCCTGGAAATCATTCTCTGCCTGCATACCTCAATCGCAGTTTCAATCCAGATTACCACTAAGGCAACATCCTTTTCCCTTAATTTATTTTTTAAACCGTCTATATAAGCCTTATCACGAATTTCCCTGGTAAATGGAGCATTAATCAGTACAATATCATCATAATCCAGCGCTTCCAGTGCCAGTGCCACAATAGCATCGTATTCATAATTACGGATATTATCCTCAAAAAATTGGGAACTTCTATTATATTCTTCACCGGCAATTTTAAATATCTGCTTTGACAAACAAATTAAAGTATCTTTATCTAAGTATACTACATGTTTTAAAGCCTTCGCCAGCTGTTTGGATACATAAGTTTTACCGCAAGCCGGCGGAGATGTTACCAGTATCAGCTTTTTCATTCACGGTACCTCCCAAAATTAACTTTATGGCCCTATTCTACTGCATAGTTTCAGAATTATCAAGTTTTTATTTATTGGATTCGGTACAAACTTATTGGATTAGAACTAAAACAAAATTTTACCAAACAGGAGGATAAGGACAAATATAATAATAAATATAAAAAACAAGACCTTCGCAACTGTTTTTGAGGTTTTAGCAACACCGCGAAAGCCAAATAAACCTGCTATTATTGAAATCACTAAAAAAACTATTGCCCATTTTAACATATAACTGCTCCTTTACATTTATGAGTTTCCTTTACAGAATCAGGATATGAAATTTTTTATTTCATGTTACTGATATTCTTGGCAATTTATTAATATTTTATTAATTTTAATATTAAAAATGGTTTCCATAATATACATCATTATGTGTAATTACCATATCTTTCAATTTTGCACGGCCTTCAGATGCATCTGCCCTATCTGAACTTTATCATTCTATTGCATTTTAAAATCAATTTCAACAGTATACTGCAGCTCCTCAAGAAATTGATTTTCCTTATTTTTATACTGTAACCACATCTTTTTATTTTTATAGCTTGTCATCCGATATAAATTCAAAAAATCAACTTTTTTACCTCTGGTTATTTCTTCCAGGTTCTTGCTGATATGGTATTTAACCACTTCATTACAACGTTTTTCAATATCTTCAATTACCTTCCCATTGATAGTTTGGGAAGTTTGCCCCGTATCCTTAAATCCCTTTTCAATTATTCCTATACCTTCAATTTTCAGTGTCAGAAACGGTTTTTCATTTATCCGGGCAAAATCCAAAGTTCTTGTTATATTATTTATTTTTACCACAACTTCAGAAATAGCTTCACTTTTATTTTCCTTTAAATCTTCTTCCGGATTATCTGTCAGAAAAATCAAATTATTTTTCCCGTAGCCATTAGCAATATCAATATAGTCCGCTTCCTCTTTATCCACTGTATATTCCAGCTTGTTATGGTAAAACATACCAAATCCCATGGCTTCCAGTGTCTTCTCCCCTGCTTTTAGCAGCGGCATATTAATGACAGGATTTCCTTCGTTCATTGCAAAAACCATATCCCCTACCGAAATTACTTTCTTACCCGTATTTTTAAGATTAATCCGGTACAGCCGGTCCAGGTAATCGCCGATTCCACCTTCCAGGTAACGGTTTAAGGAGATAATTCCTTTCGCACTTGAAACAGAGGAAAAAATCAGGGTATTCCTTCCTAATTCATATTTGTTTTCCACATAAGACAGAAACTCTTTCAGCTGCCCGGTATTATCCGAAAGCTCCTTACCCAATATAATCGCTTTTATCTGACTGAAATCCAGGCGTTTATTGTATTGAAGGTCATAATTCTCTTCAATTTGCCAGAAGTCATATCCCTTTAGCTCCAGGATTAATTTTTCAGGCTCTTCGCTCCCCCGTTCCGTTAATGCCTTTAAATCCGGCAAAACATAATATACGGTCAGTTCGTTTCCATTTAAATCAATTCCCATGGCCTGGATAAAATTGCGGTCCTCTATTTCTGTCATATCACTGCATCCGGTTAAAGAAACCACCGATGCCAGTGCCCAAATGAACAGCAGGGTTTTTAAGGCCGGTTTATTTTTTTTTGTTTTATTAAGCTTTTTTAATTTATCAAGCTTTTTTATTTTGCCAATGATAACAACAATACCAGGTATAACAAGGGATTGGGGCATTCCGATATACTTCATATAAAATTCAAAATAATAAAAAAACTGTTCCGTTTCAATTGGTATTGCAGAAACTCCAAATAATAATATTATATATGGTATTAAAAGATAATTCTGATAGGAAACACGAAATATATGCTTGCTGATTAAACTGATATAATAAAAGAATGCACTTATAATTGTAAATATACTTAACATCCATATTCCCAATATAACCGCATCCTGTCTCTGAATAAAGCCGCCGGGCAGTTTTATTACCTGAATTACATTTACCATTGACCATAATTTCCGCCTTGTTTCAGTCCTTCCAAGAATCCCCATTGTTACTGCAAATAATAGTATATCCATTACTCCCACAAGGACTAAGGACTGGGATACATAATGATACAACCGTTTTCCTCTGCGTATGTCCGATTTTTTGAATTTTATAAGAGGAGCCGCAAATAGCAACAGTTCCAATACGCTAAAGGTTAGAAATACATTGTAACCGCCAATAAAAATGCCTCCTGCTCCTTCCGTAAATAATGGCATAAGATTCGTAATATCTACTTTTCTCAAACCTAATATCAAAAATATAAAAATTGGTATGATTATAATGAAATATAGTACTTCAGCAATTCTTGCCCTTACCTCAAAACCTTTGGAGGCTGCATATGCAGATACAATCAGGAGCAATAAAATAATAGCCCTGGGATCCGTGTCCTCCAACAGAGTTTCATTTATTACTTCACCGAATAAACGGACAGCAAAAACACAGCAGGCAAATAATTTAGCAATATACAAAATTCCTATTAAAAAGGTAAGTATTCCGCCCATGCTCCTTTCACAATAATCCAGGTAATTACCGCCCGTACTCTTTGTAAAGGATAAAATGATCCAGACATAAATAAATGCATATAAAGTCGCCAGAATAATGGCAATGACTCCGTCTTTGCCCGAAGTTGCAGCTGCTATCCTTGGAATGATAAGTCCTGATACACTAAACAAATCAAATACCAAAAGCCGTTTTAGTTGTCTCAGGGAGATTTTTTCGTTGTCTGAAAACATGTTTCTTCATGCCTTTCTAAATGTTCTAATGCTTGTCATCCTCATTTCGGATAAGCCTGGTTCTTTCCGTCTTTCTTGAGAAAATGGGACGTCTCTTTAGCTTTCTTAAGGGAAGCCTTACAATTGCATCCTTCGTGTCGGTACCTTCATTGATCCCTGAGGCCGCAAACGGAACCAGATAAGGCATACCAAAACTCTTTAAGCCTCCTAAGTGATTAAGTAATATAATTATACCCAGTACAAATCCATATAACCCTAAAAATGCGGATAGTATAATAATTAAATACCTAACAATACGAAAGGAGGCAGCAAAGGCTGCATTGGGAACCGTAAAAGCTGAAATTGCAGTCATAGCAATGACGATGACAACGATAGGGCTTACCAGATTCGCAGTCACAGCCGCATCACCGATAATTAAACCGCCCACAATGCCCAGTGTCCCCCCCATGGGCCCCGGCAGCCGGATTCCTGCTTCCAAGAGCATCTGAAAGGCAATTTCCATCATAATCACTTCAAATAACACGGAAAAAGGAACTCCGTCCCTTGCTGCGGCAAAAGACAGGGCCATGGCGGAGGATAGTACTTCCGCGTTATAATTAATTACTGCAATATAAAGGCCCGGCAGTGCAATGGACAGAAATGCCCCAAAATAACGCAATATCCGTGTAAAGGTTGCTATTTCCCATCTGCTGTAAGAATCATCCGATGCCTGAAAAAATGAATTTAAGGTAGTGGGCAGTAATAAAGCTAACGGAGAATTATCTACCAGAACGGCAACTCTTCCTTCCATAATAGCGGAAGCCGCTTTGTCCGGCCTTTCCGTTGTCTGAAATTCCGGAAAAGGGGAATATACGTTTCTTTCCGTAAGCTGTTCCAGCATCCCGCTGTCAAATATACCGTCAATGATATATTCTTTCAGCCGTTTTTCAATATCTGCAACCATTTCCGGTTTAGCGACATCCTCCAAATAACAGAGGGCTACATCGGTATGGCTTCTTATTCCTACTTTAAATTGTTTGATTTTCAGATTGGTATCTTTGATTCTCCTCCTTAATAAAACCCTGTTAATATAAAATGCTTCGCTGAAGCTCTCTAAGGAGCCCCGTATTGCAACTTCATTTTCACTTTTAGGTACCCCACGGCTTGGCATTCCCCTTATGGAAACACGAAGGGCCTTATCACATCCATCTACCAGTATTGCCGTATCCCCCGACAAAACATCTTCAATAAGCTCATTCATCGTAATGACTTCAGATAAATCTACGGTTCGCAGGCCTTTTTCTTTAATAAAATCAAATTGGTTCCGGGCAGGCATCTCATTTAAATTATGAAACAGCTCATATATGGTAACTTTTTCCAATAAGTCCTTATTAATCATATTATCAATATATACGCAATAAATATCTACCTTGTTTATGTTTCCTACCGTGATACGCCGTTTAACCACATCAGCACAATCTGTAAATAAAGTACTGATAACATCTATATTTTCCGTCAATTTTTTTGATATGGCTGCCGTAATTCGATTTTGTTCATCATGTAAAAGACTCATCCGGACCTCCTCTTAAGTGAACCAAAAATATTTAAAATTATAATTCTTTCCTTGTATTGACTATAAGATTATCAACATGAGATGCGTCACAATTTTGGAAACTTAGCCCCACTACCCTCCCAAAATCGCTCCTTACCTCCCACAAAGCGGAACAATCAACCCGGCACAAGCATTTTTCAAACACACTCTAAGAATCTTTTATAAAAATGAATCCATTAAAAAATCCGATTATGAAAATCTCTTTCATATTATATCCAATTTTAACAAACTTTTATTCATTCAACTGCCTAAAAAGGACTTTTTCAGCAGCCTCGGCCAGATAGCGCCAAAACAAGTGCATTTTTACTTTTTTTGAGTGCATTAAAAATAACTTTCAGTCGGTATGACTGAAAGTTACGTATTTATAATATTCATTTTATTATTTTTATCGACAACAGATTATAATAATCCCAACGTATACCACGTCGTTTCCATTAGGAATAGACAGGTTTATATATCCAATTTTAACTGAAGTTCTTCTTCCGCTTCCAATTTAAAATCTTCCAATTTTTCCGGATTCATTACAGGCAGCTCCTCCAGGGACTGAATTCCAAAGCTTCTAAGGAAATCTGCCGTAGTCCCAAACAGGATTGGCCTTCCCGGTGCATCCATTCTTCCGACTTCACACACTAAATTATATTCGATTAATTTATTTACGGCATGATCCGATTTTACCCCACGGATTGCCTCAATTTCCATTTTTGTTATTGGCTGCTTATAAGCTATAATGGACAAGGTTTCCAATAAAACATCCGTCAGTACATGTTTTTTAGGAACATGGGCAATTTTTATAATTGCCTCATACATTTCAGCTTTGGTACACATTTGAAAAGCTCCATCCAGTTCAATTATTTGGATGCCGCTGTCTTCCCCTTCATATTGATCCATCATATTACGGATAATCCTTCTGGTTGTATCTGCATCATGCTCAACAGCCGCAGCGATCCGTTCTAATTCCACCGCTTCACCCATGGTAAATAATATGGCCTCTATAGCTGCTTCCAGTTTCTTAATCTCCATAACATCCTCCAACATTTTTTAATACACTAGCTCCCATAGCATAAATCATCTGCAGGCAGATGATTTACTGCCTCAAATCAGGGTATGAAAAATACCTTGTATTTTCATACTAATTTAAAACCAGATTATCGTCAAATTCCGTAATACCCTTTTCGATAAAGGTTATAATAATATCCTCAAACAGATTATGCTGCCTGATTTCAATTTGTCCAATTTTCATCAATTCCAATACTCCTAAAAAAGTTACAATAACTTCCATTTTTCCTGCCTGAGCCATTAGTAAACCATGGAAGCTAAAGGTTTCATGTGTAAGTCCGTATCTTTGGATTGATTGTATTTTCTCGGTTAAATTAATTTCTTCCTTTTCTATTCTTCCAAATTTACTTCGGATAGGATCAATTTTATCTGTTTGTTTTTTTACTACGGATTCAAATATTTTATGCAGTTTAGCCAATGTCAACTCAGATAATAAGCCGGCTGTATCAATTTCTTCCTTATAATCTGCAATTTCGCGGGGGATGGTCGCCTCTTTAAATAAAATCTTCGCAGCATCCAATTCCCGGTCCCTTAAATCAAGGGATATATACTTATACATCTTATATTCCAGTAACCGTTCCACTAATTCCTGCCTTGGGTCTATGACTTCTTCCTCTTTCGTCTCATCCTCAGGCAACAGCATCTGTGATTTAATATTTATCAGGGTAGCAGCCATTACTAAGAATTCACTCATCACATCCAGGTTTTTTGTCTCCATATGACGAATATATTCCATATATTGTTCGGTTATTTCAACAATGGGTATGTCATGGATATTTACCTTGTTTTTGTCAATCAGATGGAGCAGCAGGTCTAACGGTCCTTCAAATGCTTCCAATTTTACCGATATACTCATAGGTTGTCCTTCCCTTATGTTTCGTTCATAAATTATAGGATTCTTATTTATAAAAATGGAGTTTTATTTACAAAAATGAAGTCATGATAAGTGTACCAAAGCTGGTAATAAATTGAATTATAATAATTAATACCAACATCATTTTTATAAAATAGTCATTGCGGATAATTAAAAAGTATTTTGATGGTGATATTCCCGCTATACACAATCCCATATCAAAGGTGGATATGGGAAATAAATTTACAATAAACATACTAATGCTTATTAAAGCAATGTGTACTAAAATAAATTGAGGAATTAATTCATTAAGGTCAGTTTTTTCCGGATAATTTAAATTTGAATTAATGCCGATTACAAACCGAAGGATACTTATACTGACAGCAAATACTGCTAATAAACTGAATAATCCCGTCATACCAAGAATAAAATTTGTCTTTTTATCCTTGATGCGGTACATATATGGTTTCGAAAAACCCGCCTGATTGGTAATACATAAAATAATACCAATGGGATCAATATAATGATGCAACTTATATATATTACGTTTACGTTTTAAATCTTGATCCGGATTTATTTTATTATATATAAAAGCCTTAGGAAATTCATGAAGAATCATTACAATTCCTCCGGCTATGAAAGCAGCAAACAATCGAATCAGCTGTATTTTCATTTTAACTCCCCTCTGTGTGCTTTGGTATGCGCTCCAGGGTTATCACCATTAATTCGGGCCGGTTGCATATCCGTAATTTTATGGTATGCAATCCCAAACCCCTGGAAACCAACATTGTTTTTTCATTTTCTTCAAATCTGCCGGCATCATACCGGGGCAGTAATTTATATTGAGGTGAAATGAAGCCTCCTAATCCCGGAAACCGGATAATACCGCCATGGAGATGCCCCGATACTATCAAATCCGCACCCCAATCCGTATAATTTTTAAAATAGACCGGATTATGTGCAATCAATATATTATAACATTTATTTTCAGGAATTCCTACTAATTTTTGAATATAATCCAAAGTCATTTCAGGTTGTTTTAATTTATTATAATAATCCATTCCTATCATTAATCCGGTAATGGTGATGTTTTCACCATTTTGCCCTATGGTTACCTGTTGATTTTCCAAAAACCGTACTCCCAGCTTTTGCAGGCTTTTTTTATATTCATCATAACTTTTATGATAGAAGATACCACCGGGGAGCAACCGTTGTTCATGATTGCCTAATCCATAATATACGGGATATTTAACAGCCAAACCGGATAATAAGGATAAAGGGACATCATAATTATCCGGTTCGCTGCTCACTGTCATATCTCCTGCAACCAGAATATAATCCGGGTTAATTTTATTGATTTCATCTTTTAATTTTATATTATCTTTTCCAAATGTATTATTATTAAGGTCAGCCAAAACAACCAGCCTGACTCCGTGAAATGCTTCAGGAATACGTTTTGAACGGACGGTATAGTGAGTAGTTTCCAAGTTGTGATTTTCATAATATACATATATTATAAATAACAGTAAGAGTACTCCGGTTATTAAATTGCTATCCATAACTACCTCCAGAAGGATTCTTTGTATACAAAATAAAATAAAGCAAATGCTTATGTCAGCAAAACCACAAAAAAAGCCTGTTATAAATTATAACACAGACTTTTCCTGTGGTCTATAGTAAGAAAAATAGTAACTATTCAGTCGTTATTACCTGAAAACATCTAAAGCTCGAAATGTTTTGCGTCATGTAAGCTAAGTTATACATAAATTATTATAGCAGCAGCTTTTTCAGCGCTTTTATAAAATAATCTTTATATTTGGCTTTGTCTACACTCTCTGCTGCTACAACATCCACGGTGCCAATTTTCTTTCCACTTAATTTGTATGTAATTTCTCCGACTTTATCATTTTCCTTAACAGGTGCAGTTACATTTTCATATATGGCCGCTTCCTTGGTAATATCAGCCGGATTCGTATTTTTAAGACAAAGGTAAGAAAATTCATCATTTACCCTGTAGTTTATTTTATCTGCAACACCTTTCTTCACCGGTATGGGTATTATCTGTAAACCTTTATTGTCATCCGAATAAATACTGCAATTGGCAAAACCATAATCCAATAGCCTGGAGGCTTCATTAAAACGGATTTTTGTCTCTGGCGCTGCCATAATAACCGCAATTAAATCCATTCCTTCCCTTTTTGCCGTAGCGGATAAACAATATTTAGCTAAGCTGGTTGACCCGGTCTTAAGCCCTGTAATACCATTATAATGCTTAATCAGTTTATTGGTATTCGTCAACCCAAATTCACTTTGTCCCTTCTTGGTGGTATGTATGATGGTATCCATCCAAACCGTGGAATAATTACTGACTTCCGGATGTTTTGCGATTAATTCCCTGGACATTAATGCAACATCATAGGCAGAGGAATAATGATTATCCTCATCCAATCCGCAGCAATTAATAAAATTAGTGTTTAACATTCCCAGTTCTTTCGCCCTTGCATTCATCCTGGCTACAAATTCCTCCTCAGATCCGGCAATTAATTCTGCCATGGCAACAGAGGCATCGTTGGCGCTGGCAATACTGATGCACTTAATCATAGTCTCCACGGTCTGGATTTCATACGGCTCCAAATAAACCTGGGAACCACCCATGGAGGCAGCATGTTCACTTACGCTGACTTCGTCCGCCAGCTTTATCTTTCCACCATCCAGTGCTTCAAATATAAGCAATAACGTCATAATCTTGGTTATACTGGCCGGTTTTAGTTTCTCATCCTTATTTTTTTCATAAATAATCGAACCGGTAGAACCTTCAATTAAAACTGCCGAAGTGGAGGTAATGTTCATTTGGTTATCTTCCGGTTCAGCATACACCTTCATGCAAAACAGTGTATTCATCAGTAAAATAATACTTATTAGAAGCGCTCCAAATCTCTTCATTTACATCCTCACGTCCAAAATATATATTACTATTTTAAGCAGGGCAAATGAATTTTAGACCAACTTTTACTCGCTTCTTAAAGCATCAATAGGATTTAATTTCGCAGCTTTGTTGGCCGGCATATATCCAAAGCCGATTCCAATTCCGGCTGATACTCCAAAGGCCAGGATAATAGACCCTACAGTTGGAGTAGCATCTAACCCAAATGCATTGCCTAAAAGCCTGGTGGTACCCCAGCCTAACAGTATTCCCAGGATACCGCCGATAGTACTGATAGATGCCGCTTCAATTACGAACTGCCACATAATATCTCTTTTTTTGGCTCCCAGGGACTTACGGATACCGATTTCTTTTGTTCTTTCCACTACGGATACAAGCATAATATTCATGATGCCAATACCTGCAACTAACAAAGAGATGCTTGCAATACCTCCTAGAATAACGGAAAGCATATCTGTCATTTCGGTAACCGTTTCTAATAACTCAGCCATGGTTGATATGGTATATAGATCCTCATTTTTCAAAGTAGTATAAAGGAAATCATCCAATAATTCCTTGCCGTAATCAACATAATCAGCATCCGCTGCAGCAAAGGCATAACTTGAAATATTGGAAGAATAGGACATTCTGACTGCGGTGGAATAAGGGATATAGATACAATCGTCTTCCGAATTTTCCTCCGAATCCGCCTGTTCCTCCAGAATACCTATAATTGTATAAACCGTGCCGTTAATCTTAAGTGTTTCACCAACCGAAACCGTCCCTTCAAATATTTCATCCACAATAAAGGAACCGATAACACAGCCCTTGTAACGGTTTTTAATATCCGCATATTGGATAAAACGTCCGCTCGCCAGGGCAAGGCTGTTAATTGACATATAATCTTCTCCGACTCCGGTCACTGTTTCCGATTCGGAAGTAGTTCCGTTTTTGACCGTATAATTAGATGTTACCTGTGGAGTAACCGCTTCAAATACGGAACTGTTTTCCTTTACAAATTCATATACTTCATCCACATCCACTACTCTGGTATCCGTATTCGTTACGGATACCGTAATCATATTGGTACCCATATCGGAAAAAGTGGAAACCACATAATTTGTTACGCCATTCATAAGTCCGACTAACGTTATGACTGAAAACACACCTATAATCATACCAAGCATGGTAAGAAATGAACGCATTTTACTGCTGATTATGCTTTTTCCAGCTAATTTAAATGCTTGGATTATACTCATGTCCGACTCCTTTTATACTCTTCAACTGGTCCATCAAAGATGATTTTGCCATCATGTATTTTAACTACGCGCTTGGCTTCTTCAGCAATAGCATTATCATGAGTTATTAATACAATCGTGTTTCCTTCCGAGTTTAAGACTTTTAAAAAGTCCAACACTTCCCTGCTGGTTCTGGAATCCAGGGCTCCTGTCGGCTCATCCGCCAGGATAAGAGAAGGATTGCCTGCCAACGCCCTGGCAATGGAACCTCTCTGCTGCTGTCCGCCTGAAAGCTGATTTGGAATATTGTTCCATTTATCCTGGATCCCAACCCGTTCCAATGCATCCAGGGCCATCTGTTTCCGTTCTTTTTTATTGATACCCGCATATAACAGCGGCAATTCAACATTCTCCAGCATATTCTGTCTCGCAAGCAGATTATACTGCTGGAAGATAAAGCCGATTGTTTTGTTCCTGACAGCAGCAAGCTCATCATCCTTCATGGTACTGACATCCTGGCCTTTTAATATATATTGGCCTTCTGTCGGTACGTCCAACGCACCAATGATGTTCATAATCGTTGATTTGCCGCTTCCGGACTTTCCTACAATTGCGACAAATTCACCATTATATATTTTTAAATTTATTCCATCATTTGCACGGACCTCAGTATTACCCATTTGATAAACCTTATAAATATCAATCAGATTAATAAGAGGTTCTTTTTCTTCTTCCATATTTAATGCATACATTTTAGCACCTCCTATTATGGTCTGCCGCCACCGCCGCCACCGCCGCCGCTTGGCATTCCACCGCCACCGCTTGGCATATCGCCGCCGCCACTTTGCATATCACCGCCAGGCATCATTATAGTCTCTTCAGATGTTTCGGCACGTGCTACATAAACTTCCTCACCGCCGGATAAACCGCTGGTAATTTCTATATAATCACCATCTGTAAGACCTGTTTCCACCTGCACTTCCTTAAACCCTGCCGGAACATCGCCCACTGCTTCCTTAACGGTAGCGTCAGCTACATATACCACATCTCCGCGCATTAATGCATCACTTGGAACAGCCAGAACACCTGTTACCTCATCAATAACAATCTCACCCGTTACATTCATTCCCGGAAGCAGATCACCGGCCTCAGCTAT
>JAATEU010000045.1 GCA_015655565.1 Clostridiales bacterium | reverse complement strand
CTTCAAAATGCCTGATTGCTTTTGAAGCATCCAGAGTTACTACAAAATCAGGAGTAATATTATGTACAAGCAGATATTTCAGGGCCGTATCCGTTGACAGTATTACCGACCTTCCCTTCGCATTTTTTAATTCCTCTATATTTTTATCCAGGGAAGGTCCTGCCGATACAATAATAACCGGAATATCTTTTGGTATATCCTCATAAAAATCCCCCAATATATTGCAGTATTTCAGATACTTTAAATTCTTAATGACATTTTTACTCATGGCGGCGCCCCAAAAGGCCTCGGTGTTCTTATTAACAAGCGCCCTGATTTTTGTATCCTTCAGCCTCTTGCTATAGCTTTGATAGCTGCTTTGAAATATCTTTTCATACTGCGGATGTACGCAATTAATCCGGGACTCCAGGTTCATCCACGTAACATACTTATTTATTAAGATGACAAATTCCTGCTGGTTAATCCCCTCCACACTAATTGAGACCCTGCCTTCTTTTAATAAACCGGTTATATCATAATTTTGCAGCGTATGCATAAAAATATCAGGAGAAGGTTCAAAAATCAGCAGCACATCTTTCTCTCCCAATTTGTTCATCATTTCCCTTGCAAAAATACCATTGCCCAGGCCAAACATACATGCAACAATATTAATATTCTGGAACGGAAACTGCTCAACCCATTTTACAGCCTCTGCTGCAGGCTTATATGCACTGTTTAACCGATAAATATCAGATTCACGCTCAAGAACCATGGCAAGGTTTCCATCCCTTGCTTCTACCGATTCCACTCTTATCTCATTACTCTTTAATTTGCTTAAATCACACTCCTGCAGCTGACGGAACAGATATTGCCGGGTTGATTGTATCGCTTCCATATTTACCTGATAAAAATCCATGTCGTCCTCCAATTATTCCCGGATTTATGTAAGTTTTATAAACATCAAAAAGTCTCTAATAATAAAACATAAACTCCTACAATTACATTATACCGGAAATATTCTCCTATGTCATATCTCTCCTATCTCCATGGATATAAAGAGCCTAATACCGGTCTAATGTAATTGCAGGATCTGTAGGGCTATCTATAAGCTGCTTATTATTTCCTTCAGATAATCCGCTAGTTCATATTGAAGTATATCCGCAAGCAAAACGGTATCCCCTGCCTCCATTGCCCTTAATGCCTCCGTCATTTTTTCCAACAGCCGGTTTTCTTCTATATCAATTTCAGGATTTTCCTTTTTATATTGATATAATTGATCGATTGCCTGCGCAATACTGGCAATAACCGGATTAAACTTTGCATATCCTTTTTTTACCTCCTGCTGGTACAGACAAACTGTTACCCCTTCAATCTGCACAATTATATCCGATAATTTCAGCTTCAGATCTTCCATGTATTTTCTCCCTGTAATATTAATTTTAAATTTTTTCTGTTATCAGAAAAATAGAGCTGACCTATGGTCAGCCCTACTTCATTATTAAACACTATTGCAATAATGTCAACACACCTTGAGTTGATTGGTTAGCCTGAGCCAGCATTGACTGCGCCGATGATTGAAGAATACTATACTTCGAATAAGTAACCATTTCATCAGCCATATCAACATCACGGATACGTGATTCGGCTGAAGTAAGGTTCTCAGCAGCGTTATCCGCATTAGCGATTGTATGTTCAAGTCTGTTCTGCAAAGCACCAAGCTTTGATCTTTCTTTTGAAACTCTTTCAAGAGCCGAATCAATCGTATCAAGAGCCGCTGTTGCCGTAGCATAAGATGAAACCTGTGAAGCAATATTAGCTACTCCTAAAGCGCTTGCCGTCATAGTACTAATGGAAAGAGAAATGCTTTGTCCGTTGTTGGCACCAACCTGGAAACTCTTATCTTCGAAAGTACCGTCCAGCAGACTCTGGGTATTGAATTCAGTTTCAGTAGCAATACGTGTGATTTCACTTTGAAGAGCCAGGATTTCTTCTTTAATCGCCGTACGGTCTGTGGATACGTTGGTATCGTTTGCTGCCTGAATCGTTAATTCCCTCATTCTTTGAAGAATTGACTGGGTCTCATTCAATGCACCTTCTGCAGTCTGAGCCAAAGAAACAGCATCCTGGGAATTAGTGGAAGCTTGTTCAAGCCCTCTTATCTGGCCTCTCATCTTTTCTGAAATGGAAAGACCTGCCGCATCATCACTGGCACGGTTAATTCTGTAGCCGGATGATAATTTTTCTGTAGAAGTGGAAAGGTTTGTAGATGTGATCCCCAACTGTCTGTTGGTATTGGCTGCTGACATATTGTGTTGTACTACCATGTTTAATTCCTCCTTGAATTTGCAGTGGCATCCATGCCACCATATTATTTTATATTGTGTCTCAATCTTTCATAAGCCGTACGTACCTATGAAACATATTAACCTTTAAGTAATTAACTTACTTAACATATATATCGGTTAAAATTTTTAATACTTTATATCTAAATAAAATTTTTATTTTTTTCTGTCAAGAAAACAGGATTTTTCCTGATACCGGTCCGGCATATTGCCGGAATAAATTTTTGCCACACGAAGACTCATCTTTTGATCTTTTATCTTCTTTTTTCTGTTTGATATATAAAATTCAACCTTAGACTTATTCTGCTGCTCCATAGCCTGAAGCTTTACGCTTTTATCCGTCAGTATGCCGATTAACTCCTGAAGCTTTCTTATCTCCGCCTTATAGCTGTCCTTATCACCCTGCAGCAAATCCTTTATCCGGTTATAAACACTTTCAAAACCTATATCCAGTTGAGTGATTTGGCTAATAAGCCTGCCTTTTTTTTCTAAAGTCCTGTTAAATTTATCCGAATCAAAATTATCGTCCTTCATCATGCTTTCCTGAACTTTGGTTATATTAATTAATTGTTCCAGAACAACAGCTTTTTTTTCTAATGAATGAATTAAAGTTTGCAGATAGGTTTTATTGTCAGTCATGTTTATTTCCTTTCCGGAAGAATTTATATGCCTTGTTTATTCAGACGCATAACTTCTTTCCAGGTATCCCTCATTCCCCTGAGATGGACCAATACCTCTTCGAGAATGGTTTTATCTTTTTTTACATTGGCTTCAATTAATCTTCTATAGATATAATCATAAACCAAATCAAAATCTTTTGCAACAGGGTATCTGTCATCCAGGGTTGCACGAAATTCCACTATTATCTTTTCTACCTTTATAATATTCAGATTGCACTTTTCAAGGTCACCTTTTTCAAGTGCAAGAATCGCTATATTACAAAACTTAATTGCGCCGTCATATAGCATCAAAGTTAATTCCGCTTTAGAAGCAGTCTGTATCATATTTCCTTTATATGCCATAGCTGCATTGAAATTCATTGCGTGTCCTCCATTTGAATTATTATCACTTAAACCGTCAGCTTCCTAATAAGGCTGACAGCGCGGAGCTTTGAGCTTGCATCTTTGCCAGGGCAGTTTCCATGGCTGCAAATTTTTCATAGTAAGCCGTCTCCATATCTTCCATTTTATCCTCGAATTCTTCTATGTCATCCTCATAATCATCCAGTGTGGAAGCAATGGATTTATCATTATAGAAGGTTAAGGCACTGCTAAGGGTAGTCCCGGCCATTTTATTAGTCATTGTTTTATACAGATTGGTAAAAATCCCGGTCAGGGCTTCCATTGTAGCTTCCGGATCTTCTTCTATGGCTGCTAAAAGCTTGTCTGTTTCGTCGGAATAAGTGGAATCGTCTGAATCACCGTAAATATGGAGTAATCCTTTTTCGGTATAATCGCTTGAAGTCGAGATGCCGAAAGTAGCCAGAGAATAAGTTTTCCCATCTACCTTAACCGTGCTGGACATAGCTGATTTCATGGCGGTTAGCAGACTCCCCAGGGTACTATCCCTCCGGAGGATGGAATCTTTAATCGTGTCCTCCCACTTTTCAATCTGGTAATCGGTCATTGCCTCTTTTTCTTCGTCCGTCAGCGGATCATAATCATCTGCCGAATCGGCATAATACAGTTCATTCATATTCGCCAGAATGGTATTGTATTCGGAGAAAAAGTCCTTAACCATATTATAGATATCCTGTGAGTTGCTTGCAACCGTTACGTTGACTGCCGTTGTTGTGGTATCGTTAAGGGTTATGGTGAGATTATTAACGGTAATTGTGTTGGAGGAACTGGTTAGTGTTGCCCCATTCAATGTAAATACCGCATCTGCCGCCGCTGTTACAGTCATGCCCGTATCCGTATCCGACTCTGCTGCGGCTGTACCGTCCACATCACTTAATCCTATGCAGGATAATGCATCCGCATTATCAGAGGTGATAGTATAACTTTGAGCCGTTCCTGTGGAGGTGGAACCGATAAAGATACGTCCCAGTGTTTCATCAAAGCTGGCGGAAAGGCCGGCTTCCTTACAAGCATCTACAAAATCTGCAATCGTCGTTGTAGAATCAACATCAAGTGCCACCTCTTCACCCCCGTTTGTGATGGTAATGGTGGAACCCGTACTGGTCATGCCTAATTCGGCCAGTGTCGTTGACGAAGAAACCGTTGCAGAAGAATCCGTTGCTGTTATCTCACCGCTTGTTACATACTGTGCCGCAGCCAATGACGAAACCGTTATCTTGTTGGTGCCGGCTGTTGCATTATTCCCGGCCGTTACGGTAACCGCATCATCCGAAGCGGTGGCCGTCTTAGTCAGGTAGGAGCTTTGGAGTTTTATTTTAGAAAGTGCTCCCGTATAAAGATCATATAATTGTGTGTTTAACTCTTCCCAGGCTTCCTGTTTCCAGGTAAGAAGGGTCTCTTTATCCTTTAGTTTCTGCAGTTTTGTGTCCTGGGCATCCATTAAGGCCTCAATAATAGATTCTGTATCTAACCCGGATACCAAACCTGTCATTCTAATTGTTGATGACATATCCCTTACCTCCTTATATTCGTTTATCCACTATTAATCCGGCAATTTCCCATATATTTTCAATTATTTTAATTGTATCTTCCGGCGGGATTTCTCTAATGACTTCCTCCGAATCCCTATTATAAACTTTAATCATCACTCTGTTTATTTCTTCAGAATAGGAAAATTCGCATCTTGTCCTCTTCTGCTTCATCAGTTCATTTGCCTTTGCTATCGCATCCGTAATCTGAAGCTTATCCGGATTACCCGGTTGGGGCTGTTCCGTATTATCAACACTTTGTTCCTCGTCCTTGAGAATTTCTGCCGTTCTTGTCTTAGCGGGATTTGCCGCCTCACTATGATAAGAAACAGTCTTTGCAATTGGTTCTAAAGCCATTCTTAATCACCTCCGTGTGATATAAATTGGATTACACTTTCCGCCTTTACACTGATTATCATTTATTTCAATGGATTATACCTTCCTATTCAAATAATTTTTTTATGTCTACAGCTGAAATCTCGCTGCCGGCAGATTCTTTATTTGCTTCCTGAATCTGAAGGTACAGCTCTTTTCTGTAAATAGATACCGACTTTGGGGCACTAATCCCTATTTTAACCTGATTATCCTTAATCTCTATTATAGTAACTTCTATGTTATTATCAATAATAATAGATTCACTCAGCTTTCTTGTCAGGGCCAGCATATTATTCCCCCTTCGCTTTCTTCATTGTTTGGACTGCTTCATATATATTGTGCTTGATTTGATATTCCGGATTTTCCGCAATAATTTGAATTGCCTTTTTTGTATCAGAATTTATGACTAAAGGCGCCTTTAAATTAGCCGACACTTTTTTTATATCACTTGGCACCGTAACTGTTAATAGTATAACAAGATTTTCATCCTTCAGCTCACCAATGGTTTGTAAAATTTCATCATCAACGATTGGTTTATAATCTTTATATATATGCTCCGGATTGGTAACCGGAAAAGCCAGGGCAGGTTCTTCAATACTTTGCAGCCAGCATATTGCCTTTGGTCTTTCGCTGTCATAAATAATGGTATAGTTTTTACAATCTTCAAACCCCATTAAACCATGTTCAAAGGTTATAATTTTCTTTTCATCCATATCTATCTCATACTAATATTACGTTTTTATCATCATG
>JAATEU010000616.1 GCA_015655565.1 Clostridiales bacterium | reverse complement strand
TGTTCCATCAACGAGGTTACAACGGATGAATTAATCTCGAAAATGGTTGGACGTACCGTAAAAAATGTATTTCCAAAGGTGGACTGTGAAATCGGAGAAACTGTACTCAAAGTAGAAAATTTTTCTGGGCAAGGGTTTACGGACATTAACTTTGAAGTTCGTTCAGGAGAGATAATGGGTATATCCGGACTAGTTGGATCCGGCCGAAGTGAAACCATGAGGGCTGTTTTTGGATTAGATAAGAAAACAAACGGTTCCTTGTACTTGGAAGGGAAGGAAATAGTAATTAAGAATCCAAAAGAAGCTATTAAAAAAGGTATTTGTATGGTCAATGAGGACAGAAAGGAATATGGGCTTTGCTTGTATCGTTCTTTGAGGGAAAACATATCCCTGCCCAATTTGCGGAAGAAACAAAAAGGATTATTAATTAACCAAATCAGAGAAAAGCAAGAGACTGAAGAAGTTGCAAGAACACTTACGGTCAAGACGGCAAGTTTGGAGTCGGATGCATATTCTCTTAGCGGAGGGAACCAGCAAAAGGTTGTACTGGCAAAATGGATTATGGCAAATCCCAAAGTCCTAATTTTAGATGAACCTACCAGAGGCGTTGATGTAGGTGCAAAATCCGAAATACATATGCTGATGTGCCAATTTGCCGCAAAAGGTATGGCAATCATTATGATTTCCTCAGAATTACCGGAAGTTATGGGTATGAGTGACCGTATTTTGATCTTTCATGAAGGAAAAATCAACGGTGGGATTTTGCGTGAAGAAATATTAAGGGGTGACGCTACACAAAAAACAATTTTAGCAAAAGAATTTGGTCAGAATTGAGGAGGATATTCAAATGGGTGCAAAGGTCGAAGAAAAAAAGATCCTTGGCATGGATCAAACAGAATTAAAAATTTTTTGCAAAAGGTATGGGATTTCTTTTGTAATGTTAGCGATGATTATGATCTTATCGCTGCTTTCACCTACTTTTCGTACCAGTGGCAATGTAATTAGTATTCTGTTGCAAGTGTCGTTGAACGGTATACTTGCTTTGGGAATGGTGTTTGTTATTACGGCAGGCGGAATTGATTTATCAATTGGGTCTATGCTTGCCCTGACAAGTGTTATTATTGGTGTTGTATTGAATGCGACGGGGAATATACTCCTTGCTTGTACTATCGCAGTAATTACTACTACCTTCTTTGGATTTGTCAATGGTGTATTGATTGCAAAATTCAACATGTTTCCCTTCGTTGTTACATTGGCAACTCAATTAGTAATTCGAGGCATTGCTTATATTATATCCGGTGGTTATTCGCAATCCCTTGCGAATGCGGAATTTAAACAAATTGGGTCAGGCAGGTTATTTGGAATTATTCCATATCCAGTCATATTCTTAATCATTATAGCAATTATAGCGTATATTATTCTCCATTGTACAAAATTCGGCAGATATATCTACGCAGTCGGTGGAAATATAAATGCCGCTACTGCTTCCGGTGTCAATGTATTCTGGACAAGAACCGGGTCTTTCATGATTTCCGGGTTCTGTGCAGGTGTAGCTGGAATTATTATGACAAGCCGTATCAGTGCGGCACAACCCAATATTGGAACCGGATATGAAACAGATGCAATAGCAGCCTGTGTCATCGGCGGCACATCTTTTGCCGGAGGGGTTGCAACAATACCCGGCACTGTAGTAGGTATCATCATTATCGGGCTGATATACAACGGCATGAATCTGGTAGGTATCAACTCATACTGGCAGACAATTACAAAAGGTCTATTAATCATCGGTGCAGTTATGATTGATATGTTTATGAACAAGAGGGAATATTCATGAGCTTATTCTACAATAGGGTAGATTAAGATATATTATCAAGGAGGAACTAGGGATTAAAAAAAGAACTAAAATGGTATTGGTAGTTACGATGGTTTTATGTATGATATTTAGTTTATCAGCATGCGGATCAACTACAAAAGATCCGGAAGATTCAGGATTAGATACAGATGACTTATCAACAGGTACCGGGGATGCTGCAGAGGATGATGATGATTTTGTCATCGGCTACATTGCTAAAAACACGGTAGATGCTTTCCATGCAACAATCAACAATGCTGCTACAGAAAAACTAGATGGTTTAGTAGCAGATGGTACGATTTCCGATTGGAATCTGTATGACGGCTTGACAGACCCGGTTACACAGACTAACTTATTTGAAGATGCAGTGAACATGGGTGTTGACCTTATTATTTTACTACCGGCGGAATCAGCAGGAAGCGCACCGATTCTTGAAAGGGCGGCAGAAGAAAATATTCCGGTTGTCGTGGTTAACTCAAAAACAGATAATACAGACGAGTTGGCAGCGGCTTATATTGGATCGGATGACGTTCAAGCAGGAGAGATGATGGCCGAATTTATCATGGAACAAATCCCGGAAGGCGGAGGTTATGGTCATATTCAGGGTATTATTGGTAATTCAGCTCAGATTCAACGTGGTGAGGGTATCCACAATATATTAGATGCAGCTGATAACTGGACATTACTTGATGGTGCAGAGCAAACCGCTGAATGGCAGGCGGAAAAGGCCGTGAAATTTGCAGAAGACTGGTTAACAAAATATGGTGATGGTCTTAATGCCATTATTTGTGATAATGATGATATGTCATCGGCAGTTCAAACGGCAATGAATGCGGCAGGAAGAAATGATATTATAAGTATTGGTGTCGATGGCAATGCAGGTCCGATGACAATGGTTAAAAACGGAGAATTACTTGCCACGATATACCAAGATGGTGCAGGCCAGGTAACAACCGGTATTGATGTTGCGATTAAGATTCTTAAGGGTGAGGAAGTACCAAAAGAAACAATGATTGATTTTGTGCTTATTACCCAAGAAAATGTAGATGAATATTTAAAATAGGTTGCTATAATTGGTACGATGCAATAAATATTAATTTGGTTTGGCAATGGGACACATTGCCAGGCCAAATTAGGGTCATCTGCCATTGTGGCAGCAAGATAGGCCAACGTCAGCTAAACCTGCAATAGAAAATAGCCTTCCAGTCTTATACAATACATGATTCACAGCATACACAGATGAAACAAGTGGCAGTCATTCCTGATGGGATGGGTGCTTTTTATAAGTAAAATTCATATATAAAGTGCATTTATAATAAATACCTATATCTGGGTGCGGTAATGGGAAAAAAGTAACGTAGGAAGTCTTTACTTTTCGATTAAAAGAGACTATAATATAGGTAACAGGAAACATAAGTTAAAAACTTATGCTTGCCCTAGCCTAGGAATAAAAAATGATTATCCACTACTTTAGGAGGTCGGGGATAATCATTTTTTATTGTGCATTTTTATTAAAGCAACAATAAATGTGAGTAACGCCATGATGAACATACCGAAACTTATCATTAAAGATAAAGCATCTGAAACTGTTATCATAAGGCTCACTTCCTTTCTATGTAATATAGGGAAAGAAGTTCACCTCCTCCTATGTAAATATAGAAGGGCAAGCACTCGTGATTATCCTTAGCCAATAAAATTGGCTATTTCCTGTTACCATAGGAATAGTATAGCATAAAATATGGAATAAGTCGAGAAAAAACGAACATATGATTGTGAAATAAAGTGCACTTATTATATGGAAAGTTTGTACTAATTTATGAATAAGTATATTCCTGTGTTACATGGTGTTTTAGAAGGGGACATATGGGGATTTCAAAATCATCTTGTGATATAAAAATTGCGTATAAAGTTGCGTGTAAATTATAGAAAACTGTATTAAGGTGGTAAATATTATGTGGAAATATGGATTTTAGTGGAGTATAATTAATATTGAGATGTATACAAATCAGGTCATATTAAGCACTGTAATAATTAATAAATCAAATTTGTCTGATGATAACAATTTAAGGCTTTAAATTGCTTTTTGAGGGGGGAGAAATAATGACAAGTTTTTTAGATATAATACAAATGCCAGAATTCCGTGAATATACACTGAAAAGGCTTATAAATGTTTCTAAAAATCATCATTATAGTTTTCCAAACAGCTTTCTAATACTTTTTCGTTACAGAGCTTTATCCACTTATGCAATTGATGATATACTTAAAGAACAAATAACTATTACATCTATCGGCGAGTTCAACGATTTGTTCGATGGAGCGATTCATAGGTATGGAAGTGATGCAGAGCAAGAAGCTGCGGCAGAGAAAAAATGGACTGAAATGGAAGAACTTTTTATTAAAGCAAGAATGCCTCAGGACGAAAGTATCCGTAAAAACATCTGCAATTTACTTAGGAAGCCGTTTTTTGAAAGCGTGTTTTTATTATGGTTCAAATAATAATGAATATAAAAATTGTGAAAACAGTATAAAAAATATAGATAGGCTACTTAATTATATGATGAAAAACCAAATACCGGCATACGTCATGAAAGCAAATATTGGAAGTTACACGCTAAAACCCTCACTAATTGAAACTCAAAAGCTGCAATATTTTATTAACAAGCATTTTCGTGATTTTATGCCCCAAAGTATGCGTTATTATACGATAATACATGGATATCTTATGGACTTGTTAATTATATGAATTAGGCTGTAGTTCAATGAATTGTGATTATATAGGTTTTGTACAATAATATCTTATGTGTCAAGGTAAATAAATTTAAAAATCTATCTCGTTGAGATTTCTAAAAAATAAAAAGTTGCGTATAAGTTGCGTATAAACTATTTTTATGTTAAAATAGTCTCTGTGCCATGAAGAGAGAAAAATGCTGAAAGCCTTGATTTATAAGGGTTTCAGAGAAAACACAACCCCCATGACGCCTTTGCCACGGGGGTTGCATTAAAAAGGGGAGGATAAGTATTTAACTTTTCTTTGGTGTTGGTTGCGTTTTCTTATTGTTGGAGGGGGGATCCAACGTTCGGACAAGATAACGCTGCAAGTATAATCTAACTATCCTAGACTATGGAATGCTATGAAAGCGTGCATTCCATTGTTTATAAATTAGATTAACTATAGTATGATACAATTATTTGCGTATTATGCATAAATTAAAAATTTTTTAACGAAAGTTTGGGATTACTTTGTAAATACTAAACAGCAGAAAGGATGAATAACATGGGTTTATTACAAGAATGGAGAGATTATGCATATTCTCTTGACACAAATCAAAAAAAGGGACAGCTTTTTTGGGCGAATTATTTTAGTGTTGAGAAAGGAATTTATGAGAAAATTCTCGCGGATCCGGAAACGATAGTAGAAGGTAGCGTGGAAGAGTTAGCAGCGAAATATGAAACAGAGCTTTCGGTTATGGTTGGCTTCCTGGATGGGATTAATGAAAGTTTAGTCAAAGAAAACCCGATTGAGGAAATGGATGCTAAAACGGTCGTAAATCTTGGATTCGATAAAGAAAAATTATATTATCATATGGTTGAAGCCAAAGCGGACTGGCTATATGAATTACCGGTATGGGATACGCTTTTGCCTGAAGAGAGAAGAAAGGAATTATATTGGGAACAAAAGAAATCCAATACCATAGTGAAAGAGAAAAGAGTCGGAAGAAATGATCCATGTCCTTGCGGAAGCGGAAAGAAGTATAAAAAATGCTGTGGGACAAAAATATAAATGGCAATACTAAAAGAATTGCCTCAATGCTGTCAGGGCCTATTATAGCTGACAGCATTGAGGTGGTTTTATTTCATAATAAATTTGGGGACCGGTGTATTCCTTCAGGATAAACGCATCAATTGATGCGTTTATCCTAGTGTTCCTTTTTTGTATCATCATGTGTCAGTCCCTAAAATTATCTGTTAATTTATCTTGCTTATATAACAAATATCTGGCATAATTTTTAATTTCATTGGTATTTATTTTATTTAATCGTTTATATAATATATAGAAATCAGCGGTTTCGTTATCCCAATCTTCGCTGCCGATACGCAAAGTATTATCGGAAATACCTAACATATAATCTAAAGAAACATTAAAATAATCAGATAGTGAAATTAACTTATCAAAAGATGGCTCATTGCGTTTGGATTCATAGTTAGAAATAGCGGTTGATTTTAATCCAATTACGGCAGCAAGTTCGCCTTGGGTTAATTTATATTTTTGTCTTAAATGCTTTAACCGATTGCTAAAATCCATGAATAATCCTCCTATTAGTTATCTTTACATACCAATGAGAATATTACGAAACAATTATATAACAGTTTTTAAGATAGTGCAATAAAAAAGTATATTTTAAAACTATTTATATGATATAATTTGTATATTATAAACTATTAACTTATATTGTTTTATGTAGTTATATAGAACTTGACAAAATATAAAATGAGAAATACCATAATAATAGTACATGTCTGTTCCAGGAGAGAAATTATTAAAAGTCTGTAATGATTCAGTCGCTATCTCCTGCAAACTATTTTCATATGCTATTCATGAAGATGGGGGTCAGGTGGCGCCAAAACAAGTGCATTTTACTTGTTTTGTCCGCATCAAAAGTAATTTTCAGCCGGTACGACTGAATAGTTACAAAATTCTTTATAATCTTAATTACAAGAGTAGTATAGATTACTGTTACAATAATAGTAATGAATGCAAAAGATAAAGAACAGGAGTATAGAATGAGAAATAAAAGGGATTTATATATTAATTATAATCATGCCCGTCATAAGAAACATAAGCGGAAAAAACTGAAAGGCGGCGGTAGGAGACGAAAGCCGGGATTATCCGCAGCCATAGTTTTAATTGTTGCATTGATTCTGGGATTTTGTGCCTTTTACATTACGAGGGAGAAACTAAAGGCGCAGGATGAAACCCGGAAAGCACAGGAAGATTTAAGAAAACAATCGGAAGAAAAAGATAAGCCCGGTAATTCTGCTGCGGCTGATAGTAAGGCAAATGAGAACACATCAGATATCTCTACGGCCGATACAGGTACAGATGATAATGTGATAAAGCAAAAGGAAGGGAATTCAGCCGGTTTATCAGGTAATATGAAAGAAGAAAGCACAGTTGCGGAGAACGGAGAAAATAATACCGAGGAATCGCAGGAAGCTTTTATGCCGGACTTTGTTGACCGCAGAAAACCTGAGAAGGTGAAAGGAATCTATGTTACCGGCCTCAGGGCAGGTACAGAAAGCTATATGCAGGATTTAATCGGGCTGATTGATACGACCGAATTAAATACCATGGTTATTGATATAAAAAATGATAACGGTGAAGTTACTTATAAGATGGATTTAGCAGCGGTTCAGGAGATAAATGCGGATGTTAACTACATCAGTAATATCAGGCAGTTAATTGCAAAATTAAAAGAAAAGGACATCTATCTGATTGCCAGGATTGTTGCCTTTAAGGATCCTATCTTAGCGGGAAACAGACCTGAGCTTAGTTTAAAGAAGAAAGATGGAACCATCTTTCTTGATAAGAATGGACTAAGCTGGGTGAATCCCTATAAGAAAGAAGTGTGGGATTATCTGGTTTCTAT
>JAATEU010000600.1 GCA_015655565.1 Clostridiales bacterium | reverse complement strand
GGCTTAGAATTCGTTTTTTCATGATTTTTTCCTCCATTCCGGTTTTAAGTTAATTCCATTAATATAAAAAGCAGGCTGAAACCCGCGGAAACGCCATTGCTCCAGTCTGCTTCTATTCGATTGTGCCAGGCATTCATTTTCTCCTTATATAATAAAAAGAACACAGGAATCCTCTTCGGAACACCTGTGCTCTTTCTTTATTTTTGCCTATTATAAACTCTATATTTATTATAGTGTCATTATTTAATTTTACATTTTACTTAAAATATTGCTTTTGAAGTATCCGCCGGAGTTTAAAACTCCGGCGGACAATTTTTAGCCTGTGCTACTTTTTTTTCTTGTCCTTCTTATCGGCATCTTTCTCAGCCTTTTTTTCCTTTGTTTCCTCTTCTTCATCTTCAAGTCCGAATAAATCGTCCATATCTTCCAGCCCGTCCAAGATGCCGTGTTTTCCTTCATGCATAATAATCTCTCCTTTATCCTTTACATTTTAAAATAATATAGTATAATATATTTTAAGCTGTGTTATTACAGATGCCCATAAAGAACTCCATTGCTTTTGCCGAGTGCTGGAGTTCTTTATCACTCTCCGCTTCATTGGAATGAATTGCAGCTTCATCCCAGGGCAGACAGATAATCTGAATACTCCGCCATTTTTCCTTGCAGATATCAAGCCAATTGTCCGGAATATTATCTAATGGGAATTCTGCCAATACACAGGGGGTAATTTTTTCACAATAATCTGCATCATCAAAAAATTCATCCACGGTCTGACTGATGATTTCCAGTCCCCCTTTTGCAATTTTTAAGATCTGCTCCGGCATATATTTTTTATACGCTTCCTTCTGTTCCTGCGTCATGGGCATATCTTCATCAACTAAAATCAGACGGTCATATAATTCTTTTAATTCCTCCGCCGTATTTTCCCTGCAAAGTCTTACAATCCTCTTGCCAATTCCCTCTAACTGTGCATTTCTGTGAATATACACCGCTTTGATTTTGTCCTCTTTGACAATTGTAATAATTCCTTTTTTTGACATGGCTTTCCCTCCTGCAATTTTCTTATTTTTCTTTATATTATACCCATTGCATATCGCAAGCAAGCTTGCGGTACTGCCGCAAATAAATAGGTTGAAAGAATTAATTGTGGCATTCTTTTCATATATTATATTTTCTTTCAGCCTTATACCCTAACAGCCTTGATGAATTTAAAACCACGAAAATAGAGGATGCATTATGGATTAAAGCAGCTTCAACGGGATTTAGAAAACCATAACCGGAAAGGGCTACACCCAAAACGTTAACTAACACCGCAAAAACAACAATATTTTGTTTTATAATTCCATAAGCCCTTTTGCATAATGCAAAGGTTACAGGCAACATATCAATCCTGTCTGACATCAGGGTTATATTGGAGGCTTCCACAGCCACATCCGTTCCCACAGCTCCAATTGCGATGCCGACATCCGCAAGGGTTAACGCCGGTGCATCATTTACACCATCCCCGACCATGGCAACAATCTCATTTTTACCCTGAAACTCCTTGATGGCCTCCAGTTTCTGCTCCGGAAGAAGGTTTGCGCGGTATTCGTCAATACCAGCCTCCCTGCAAATCTGTTTTGCCGTATATTCATTGTCACCGGTCAGCATTACAATACGGCTGACACCGGCAGCTTTTAACCGTTTCATGGTTTCTCCCGCAAAATCACGGATTGTATCCGCAACTGAAATCCCGCCGAGAACCTTTCCGTTTTTTATAACTATCATTGAAGTTCTTCCTGCTGTTTCCTGCTCTTTTACAAATGCTTCAATCTCTGCATTGGTTTCTTTTATCTCTGCAAGACACTTTTTATTTGATACCTCATAAGTATCTCCGGCGTATGCAGTACGGACACCGCGTCCATACAGCATTTCAAATTCAGCATTGGGAATGTTTTTTAAATCAATTTTTTTAAGGTTCGCAATATAGCGGTTGATGGCTTTTGCAATCGGATGCCCGGAATTCTTTTCAACTATCGCAAGGGCATCTAAATATTCTTTTTCATTGATACCGGATATCATCTTCGTTGAAATAACTTCCGGTGTACCATTGGTGATTGTACCTGTTTTATCAAAACATATGGTAGTTACTTTTGCACATGTTTCAAGGGCATCACCGCCTTTAATTAATACACCTCGTTTTGCCGCATTGCCTACACTGGCAATTACGGCAGTGGGGGTTGCCAGAACTAAAGCACAGGGGCAGGCAATCACCATAATGGTCATAATCCTCATAATATCTTTCGTATTCAGAAAATTAATCACGCAAATGACTAAAATAACCGGCAGAAAATAACCGGAAAAGATATCTGCAACCCTTTGGGCATTGCCTTTATTTTCCTGTGCATCTTTAACCGTCTGTATAATCTTTCCTAAGACGGTCTCTCCGCCAAGTTTCTCTGCTTCCACTTCTATGACACCATTCTCGTTCAAAGTACCGACAAATACTTTATCTCCGGGCCCTTTGTCCGCCGGCATCGATTCACCGGTAATCGCCGCCTCATTAACGGCTGCCTGGCCTTTTATGATTTTACCGTCGACTGCGATTTTTTCACCGGCCTGAACCTGAATGCAATCACCTTTGCGAAGCTGTTTAATGGATACTACCTGATATTGCCCCTCCACTAATTTCCTGCAGGTTGCCGGGACTAAACGCACCAGCTCCCGAACTGCATTCTTCGTTTTCTCCATTGTAAAATCTTCAAGGAACTCACCGAAAATCATCATGAAACAAACAATTGCACCGGAAAGATATTCCCCTACATAAGTTGTTCCGATTAATGACAGGACAACCAGCATTCCGGCTGTAATTTTCTTTTTTTTAACAGTTGCTTCCAATGTTGACCTGGTAACAATGTATCCGCCGGCCGCTAAGGGAATCCAGACAAACG
>JAATEU010000484.1 GCA_015655565.1 Clostridiales bacterium | reverse complement strand
CTTTTATATAGGCTATGATAATACTCTTCTTGAAGCAATATCGGTATCGGCAGGTGACATTGTTGAAAATGCGTCTGTTAACTTTTCAACCAGGATAAATTCCGGTACCATCAGCTTTTTATTCCTTGATGAAACAATAGGAGAAGAGCTTATAACAAAGGACGGAATATTAGCAAATATTACTTTCCGGATTATTGGGACTTCACAGGCCACAGTACCTGTAGCTTTTAAGGAGGGGGGAGCATTTGGCGATAATAACATGTCCAAAATCACCAATGTTAAATTTTTAGATGGCAGTGTCAATATAAATTTAGAGGGGGATTTAAATTGAAAATTAACAGTTTGTTTGGAAAAATAACAGCCGGCACCCTGGTTGCGGTGGTTTTTGCTACGGGGCTTGCAGGCGGTAATGTTTATGCAGATGCAGATTCAGCAGAATCGTCGTTTAATTATGCTGAGGCTCTGCAAAAATCTATTTATTTTTATGACGCGGAAAAGTGCGGACCCGGAATAACCGGAGGAGAACTTGAGTGGAGGGGAGACTGTCATGTGGAAGACAGTGAGGTGCCATTGATACCCAAGACAGCAGATTCCGTGGGAACAAACATGTCCCAGGAGTTTATAGATGAAAACAGGGCTGTTCTTGACCCGGACGGAAATGGAACACTTGACCTGCATGGAGGATTTCACGATGCAGGCGATCATGTCAAGTTCGGTTTGCCGCAATCCTATTCCATTTCTACGTTGGGCTGGGGCTTTTATGAGTTTAGAGATTCTTACCGGAAAATCAATGAAGAGGATCATATGATTGATATTCTCAAATGGGGAAATGATTATCTCCTTCGCTCCACTTTCATGGACGAAACCGGTGAGGTCGTAGCTTTCTGCTATCAGGTGGGTGAAGGAAGTATTGATCATACCTGGTGGCAGCCGCCGGAATTGAATCTAAAGGATAAAGTGCAAAGACCGGCATACTTTGCTACGTCTGAGACGCCTGCCAGTGATCAATGTGCAGGTGCCGCCGCTGCACTTACTGTCAATTATCTGAATTTTAAAGAGGAAGAGCCGGAATATGCCCGGAAATGCCTGGATACTGCAAAAGCCCTTTACCGGTTTGCTGTTAAAAACAGGGGACTTGGTTATTCAGGAGGCTTCTATAATTCTTCCTTTGATGAAGATGATTTGTCCTGGGCTGCGGTGTGGCTTAACATAGCAACTGGCGAGCAGTCCTATATAAATGATATTAATGCTGTTTCCGCCGACGGCAAGTACACCGGATATTTAAAGAAAATCATTTCTTCAACTCAGGACGACTGGCAGAATATATGGGTTCATTGCTGGGATACGGTTTGGGGCGGCGTTTTTGCAAAACTGGCTCCTATTACAAATGATGAACGGGACTGGTATATTTTCAGATGGAATCTTGAATACTGGTCAGGAATACAGCATGAAAATTCTGCTGACGGAAATTACATGACCGGTACTCCGGCGGGATTCAAAGTAGTAAGTACCTGGGGTTCAGCCAGATATAATGCCGCAGAACAGCTGTGTGCAGTAGTTTACACAAAGTACACGGGAGAACAGGATGTTTCCGATTGGGCAAAGAGCCAGATGAATTACATTCTCGGTGATAACCCGCTGGGAAGGAGCTACGAAGTCGGTTATTCAGATTCCTATGCAGAACATCCTCATCATCGTGCGGCACACGGCTCAAAAACGCTGAGCATGCTGGATCCGACAGCGCATAAGCATACTCTGTGGGGAGCCCTGGTTGGCGGACCGGATAATTCGGACAATCACGTGGATGAAACTACAGATTATGTATATAACGAAGTAGCGATAGACTACAATGCCGGATTTGTGGGAGCTTTGGCCGGATTATATGAATATTACGGAGAGGGACAAGAGCCTCTGGAGGATTTCCCGCCAAAAGAACCGGAAAGCGTTGATTTCTATGCAGAGACCAAGCTTGAACAGGAGAACAGCGAAAGGACTCAGCTAACGGTAAATATTCATAATGAAACCTCCAGGCCGCCTCAGTTTGTAGACGGTTTAAAGATAAGATATTTCTTTAATATTTTAGAACTGATAAGTGCGGGACAGTCTATAAAAGACATATCGGTTCAGACCATGTATGACGAAGCCGCAAGTTTAGACGGCACTCCCGCTTCTATAAGAGGGCCTGTTGCCTGGGATGAGAAAAACGGAGTATATTATGTAGAAATTGATTGGACCGGCTGCAGTTTCTACGGGGACCGGGAATACCAATTTGCCTTAGTTGCAGGCCAGGATTCCAATTGGAAGACGCACTGGGATACTGCCAATGACTGGAGCAGAACGGATATTACTTCCCAATACTCTATAAATGAGAATATTTCAGTATTTAAGGATGGCGTAAAAGTATTTGGAAATGAACCTTCGACTGACGGTATAGAAACGAAGCCCGGAGATCTCAATGGGGATAACAGTGTAGATGCTCTGGATTATGAATTAATGAAACAATATTTGCTGGACCCAACGGGAAGCGTGGACCTTGCTGTGTGGGATCTGAATGATGATGCTGAAGTGGATGCACTGGATATGGCTATACTCCAAAAGATTTTAATCGGTTAAATATGAAACATAACTATCCGTTAGGGTCTGACTACAGCTAACCAAAAGGGCTGCTTCAATTATTTATTTTGAGGCTTACTCTGTTGCGGTGATTGTAGCAATGGCGTGACGCGTAAAACCATGAAAAATGAAACCGCCAGACGGTGATATTGCTTGTCTGGCGGTTGGGTTTTTCATAATTTTGTTCTTCAGGATAATTCATCAATGGGTTTAATCGGGGAATTGTACGTTTCCGGGAACAAAATAAACTTCGGATGTCCCATTCTCAGGAAGTGAAGATATAGTATCGGTAACCGTATTGCCGCGGATATCCGTTATTCTGACTTGAAAGGCTCCCAGTCCCATATTTGTGCCGATAAAATGATTGTATTCCGTCTTTTCCAGATTAATCCATTCTCCATCCTTGTAATATTCCATTTTCATTACGGGATAATTGTGGTTTCTTACCTGGATTGCCGCCCACCACTGACTGCTGCCTTCCTTGATGCGGTATGTAAAATTTCCCTCGACGGGTCCTTTGATTACATGCCACCGGATATCGATTTTCCCTGCCAGCATATCGCCTATTTTAGCGAAAGCATTTGGTGAAAGATCAAGAGCTCCGTCCGCGCCTTCCGGATATTTATCGGTCACATAGACGACGGTTTTCCCATTGGGTCCTTCGACTTCCAGATACGCTCCGGCGAGAGCCGCCTTAACCCCCGCATAATTATAGTCTGTCGGATTCAAAGCTGTAATCTCCATATCGGACGGAATCGGATCAAGAAGTGCGTTGCCTCCTGAATATCCGGAACCCGTATAGGTTGCATAACTGGACCGCCAACTGTCCCATTCGGCGGAAGCCGCCACAGGTATACAGAGTCCAATCGTAATCATTGTAATAAGAACTGCTCCTAATCTTTTGGCAGATATAGACCTTTTCATAATAAAACCTCCATTTTCAGTTTCATAGGTTGATAGACTTCCATGCTGTTGACGCAGCACAAGCAGCACAATGTGAAAATGCAGCGGAAGCTGCATTAAAAATAAACATTAGCTTTTGGGTAACGTTTATTTTAAAGATAGGGCATGACATTTAACCGTTCCCCCTTTCGTCCCTTGTTTGTTTAAAAAGTAAAAAAAATATAAAATTTTCTATATTATACCAATTTCACCCAAAAAAAGCAATGGTATAAAAGGACCACTTTTTTCCAACTATATAAAGACCAGGTTCTTTTCTGCCTCTATTCCTTTCCCTCCGGTGCAAACCGGCCTTTTCTTCTTATCCGCTGAGGGAGTGAGTATCCTTTTTTAAAAACAAGCCGCTGAGATGAAATGTTTTATATTTTTTTTAATAATAAGCTATATTAATTTAGAGGCAGGCATATTATTTAAGGTAGATATGGAATTTACATATATTTACAAAATATAACATTAATAAAGGAGATTAAAATGAAAGTATCAAAACAGGTATGTGCAAAGATTTTAATTTTTTCATTCATTTTTACTAGTTTGTTTTATCAGCAGAAAGCATTTGCGGCATCCAAGTATGGTGAGGTTACAAGGTATAACGGTACCTGGACGGCCAAGGTAGACGGGGTTACGGTATATACCGGAAGCGACATGTTTACGGCGGTGCAGACTGCACTTAGCAATCTTACAACAGGCCGCACGTGGAAAGAAACCGTCCGGATTAAAAATTCCGGTTCGTCGGGTTCCTCAGGAGGCAGTATTAAGGCAATTAATATTCCCAGCTATACCATATTGGATTTTGGGGGCTGTACCATTGAATGCAATAGCGGGGATGAACTGATTGTCCCTGTTCAGGGGGAGCGGAGAGATCAGATTGAAATCAAAAATTTAAAAGTCACCGGCAATCCGCGTTATGGCATATGGCTAAAAAGCTGTACCAATATTACTATCTCTGATATTACAATGGATTTGACAAGTGGTTTAGGCATTCGAGTTGACTATAGCAAAGGAACCTGGTCAACCAATGTAAGTATTGATAACACTAATATTACCGGTGCCTCTGACCATGCGATTGAAACTTATGGTGTGGACGGACTTACCGTAGGGACGGTTACTTCCAGTGATACCGGCGGCTGTGGATTATTGCTGAATCTGACTAAGAATGCCACAATAGGGACAGTAAACGCAACCAGGGCTAATAATGGCGGGGGATATGCTGCTTTTCGTATTGCAAATAATGCCGGTCCCGGCATTACGGTTGACAAGGTCATTGCCCGTGATTGTGGAAGGGGATTTTTCAGTGTTTCGGGAAGTAACGGCTGTACCATAGCTTATGTTGATATCTCAGGTTCTACTTCTCAAGGCATACTAATTGAAGATAGCCAGAATATTGTTGTAAATGGCGGGATTATAAAAAATTGTAATGGAGAGGGGGTTCGTATCACCTCCCGCAGTTCTACGGAATTTACAGCGTCCCAATACAATACGGTTCAAAACCTGAGGGTTTATGATGACCGCTCATCACGTGCTATGCCCTACGGCATAAGAGAAACCCTGCCACGGACAAATCATAATTATATATTAAATAATGATGTCAGAAATGGGGGAACCGTCAGTAATTTAGTTTATGAAGGCAGCGGTACCGTTGCCACGGGAAATATTACGCAATAGACGTAAGTATTAAATAAGTACACCAGGTAAAATTGAAAATGGTGCTGCTGCAAAATATTAAGCTATTTTGCAGCAGCACCATTTTTTCAACAGGCAAACGGGTAAAACCCAAATAACCTGCTGACAAAAAGAGAAGCAAGCGATTTTTTCGCTGCTTCTTTTTTCCTGCCTCCGCAAAGCTTTTGCTTCATGGTCATTAAGTTAGGAGTTCATCCTTTCTGGTTTTGATTTGGAATATAAGAAAACCGCCACATTGCTGAGACGGTTAGAACACGGCGAACGCATGAAGAGAATCAATTTACTTATATACGGAGGTATAGTATAATTAATTCAATATTTAACTTTGGATTGCGCATTGATTGTAATATTTGGGCCTTTATGATAGGAAGCAGGTGACTGATAAATGGATACGGCCTTAACTTTAAGAATTGCACCGGAATATTGCTACAGCAGAGGGCTTTTCATGTTTAGGCGGCCTGAAAGAAATTTTACCCTGCTACAATGCAATGTTTTTCGAATCTTATGGCCGTCTTGGACTTGCAATGAGTAGATGAAATCGAGCAAATTGAAGGAGGACACTTTATAAATGAAAAAAAAGAAGCGTTTGATTATTGCAGGGGCAATTATATTAATAGTGTTTTTTATTTGGATAAATAACACCAATATTTTTTATTCCCAAAGAGAAAAATATAAAATTTTAGCTCACAGAGGCATTGCTCAGACATATGATGCCTCTAAAGCTGGCTGGGACACAAATACGGCGGAAATTATACACGAGCCGGAGCACTCATATCTGGAAAATACGATTTCTTCTATGCAGGCCGCCTTTGATCACGGAGCGGATGTTGTCGAATTTGATGTTAAGCGCACTAAGGATAGCATACTTGCATTATTTCATGATTCAACTTTGGAATACCGAACTGACGGCAAAGGAGAAGTTGGTGATTATACGATGGATGAATTAAGAAAGCTGGATATTGGATACGGTTATACTGCTGATAATGGGCGTACTTTTCCTTTCAGAGGTAAGGGTGTTGGGCTTATGCCAAGCATAGATGAAGTTTTTGCTGTCTTTCCGGACAAGGAATTGTTGATTCATGTTAAAGATGGCAATATTGAAACATACGAAGTCTTATGGGACTATTTAAGCGAAATGACAGAGGAACGATTAGCGCAGATAACGGTCTATGGAGACGATGCAGGGATAGAATATTTGAGAAACCGGAGTGCTTCCTTGCGTCTTTTGTCCGTGTCTATGATGAAATCGGCCCTGTTTAAATATGAATTACTTGGATTTACAGGGTACATTCCAAAGGAGCTGCACAATATGGAATTGCATCTTCCGTTGAATTACGCTAGGTTTCTTTGGGGCTGGCCTAATAAATTTATTGAACGCATGGAGTCGGTTAATACCCGCGTTGTAATTGTTGCAGGAGACGGAGAATGGTCGGAGGGCTTTGATACAAAGGAAAGTCTTAGCTTAATCCCATATAGCTATAACGGATATGTTTGGACAAACAGAATTGATATAATTAACAAATAACCAGCTATTAACAATGGCAAGTGAAGATGCACAGCATTTTTATAGAAAACAGGGATATATGGATGCGGGTTCTTTGCTTATGCCCGGTGAGCCTTTAGAAATTATTTTTATAAAAGAGATATAAAAAAGAATACGATCATAACATTTCATTTAGCCTTGACTTGACAGACGCATAGTTTGTCACCCTTTTCTGCGTTTGTCCTGCCTATCAATGCTATCTAACTGTCTTATTTCAAGAAAAGTAAAAATATCTCATTAAAGAAAATTCTTATAATTGATTTGCAATCTTAATTATTTCCGGATATAATTACAAATTGTGATGTATTGGATAAATAGTTGTAATTGATTCAATTGGAAAATAGAATGAATGGAAAGGAAATGCCTGGAATGGAAAGAAAAATAATGTTTTTCGATATAGACGGAACAATACTGGCAGAAGATACGCATATCATTCCGGAAAGTACCATAGGAGCTATTAAAGCGGCCAGAGAGAAGGGGCACATGGCTTTTATTAATACTGGACGGACCTATTTTAACATAGATAAAGAAATCAGGGATATCGGATTTGACGGCTATGTATGTGGCTGCGGAACCTATGTTAAAGCTGGCAGCAAGGTGATTGCAGCGGCTACAATCAAAGAAAAAACCTGTAAAAAGATTATCGGGCTTTTACGCAAGCATAAAGTGGATGCAGTATTGGAAGGATTGGAGGACGTTTATTTCGATTCAAAAGAAATCTTTACAAGTGAAATGAAAAGAATTCAGAAAAATTTTAATAAGAAGGGATATGGCCTTAAGAAAAACTGGGATACGGAAGGCCTTTTATTTGATAAATTGTTTACAAAAGCAGGAAATGAAACGGATATAAATGAATTTATAATTTCATTGGGAGAAGACTTTGACTATATTGACCGCGGCAGCCGGTTAGGTGAAATAGTACCGAAAGGTTATTCCAAAGCCAGCGGAAT
>JAATEU010000259.1 GCA_015655565.1 Clostridiales bacterium | reverse complement strand
GTTGTGCAAAAGAATTATAAGCGTCCGGCGAATCTCCTGTCAGTACTTCTGCTTTTAAAAACAAAACTTCCGTCCCGAAATCAAGCTCTACTTCTTTTGCAAGCTTCATATGGGTGTTCACCAGGTTCACACTGATGACGTCCGCTTTTTTGGATGCAAATATAAACACATCTCCGGGTTCGCTCATATGTGATTGTTCCAAAACTAACGCCGTTCCGCCCTGGTGTACTTTATACATCAAAAACACATCATAATTCGGCGTTCGGATGCATTTATCACCATCCGTCAAGAACAGTGAATTCAGCACATTTACAGTCTGTGCTACACAGGCCATACCAACAAGGTCAGAGTTCCGATGGAAAATATCCAATGTCAAAGCAGTGGTAATTGCATCCCGCATGGTGCATTGCTGATAAAGCGCCGGCCGGTTTGCAAAAGCTGCCGCATGCCAGTTACCCCATTCACCCACCACCAGTTCAAGATGTGCTTCCTGTTCTTTAAAAAAGCCTTCCGCCGCCGGATATCCTGCAAGTCCCTCCTGAATCAATGCGTATTGTTCCCGAATAACTTCCTCCAGTTCGAGGCAGCCCTGAATGACTTCATACCATCCTGTCTCGTCAAACTCCAATTCATTCATTCCTGAATTCTTAATATTCCAATTATAAAAATGCAAGTCATAAGCATCAACCGCCGGTTGCCGGTATTTTGCCATCTCTTTGAAAAAATCCTTCGTCCAAGCCACACGTTCTTTCGGCTTATTCCCATCAGGTCCACAGGCAATCCGCTTCATAACGGGTGGATTCGTAAAAGCATTCTCCACGGCCGCAAAGCTTGGAAAAGAGCTGGCATATTTCCGGTATTCCAAAACATAACCCGCAGCAGTCATCGTACCGCCATCGCCCCAGACCTCATTCCCGATGCCCCAGTATTCCACCCCAAAAGGCTCCTTTGAACCATTCGCTCCCCTCTCCTTCGCAAGAGATGTAGTTTCTCCCCGGTTACAATACTCCATCCAATCGCGCATCTCCGCCACACTGCCGCTCAACATATTGACATTTAGCCACGGCTTCGCGCCAACCATGCGGCAAAGTTTCATGAATTCATGTGTTCCAAACTGGTTCGAATCTATTTCATACGTCCCAAAATTTTCATTATATGTTACGGGACGTTCTTCTCTCTTTCCGATGCCGGAACGCCAATGGTAGATATCCGCATAGCAGCCGCCGGGCCAACGGATAATAGGGGGTGCGAGTTCCTTCAAAGCATCCACCACGTCCTTTCGCAAACCATCATAATCCGGAACCCGGGAAGACTCTCCAACCCAAATGCCATCATAAATGCAGCTGCCAAGGAACTCTATAAATTGTCCATGAAGTTCCGGATGAATGAAGCCTCTCTCGCAGTTAAAATGTACTACAACTTTTTCCATGCCGCTTACCCTTCTGTATAATTTAAACAATTTAATGTTCACAATAAGGATAACGCTTATACATTTTATTTGATATCATAAAATTAATTTAATTATCACAGAATTAATCTTTAAATGACAATTTATAATTAAAAATGATTCCTATACTTTTCGGTTATACCAAACCAGTAAACTTTATTTATTAACAGAAAAAAATATGATTTGAGGGTCAAATCCCTAATTGTGTACAGAATGTATATGGATGTATAATTATACAACTTATACGCAGTTAAATACACATATAGGCTTTGACCCTCAAAAATATAAATATTTATTTAAAATTTATCAATAAAGGATTTTACCCCATACTTCACACGATACTGTTTCGGTGTCATATCCTTCCATTTCTTAAAATTCCTGCCAAAATGACTTTGGGAACAGAATCCAAAATAACAGCTGATTTCTTCAATACCATAGTTCGAGTATATAAGCAGGTTTTCCGCCAAACCTATTTTTGTCTTAATGATATAGTCATTTACCGTCATGCCTTCCGATTTTCGGAATAATGTAGATAAATACTCAGGCGTAACCTTTAATTTCTTTGCAATATCCCTGATTACAATCCGGTTATGCAGGTTTTTATAGATTATCCTCTTCGCTTCTTCAATAATCCGGTTGCTCTCATTAGAAGCGTTCTTATCCTTTACCAGAGTGGTAAATTCGATTTTCGCCTGCCTGATTAATGCAATAATATGCCCTTCATTCTCAGCCTGATCCACCCGTAATATATAAGCATCATCAATCGAAAATGCTTCTTCCGGCTGCATTCCTCCATCGATAGCAGCCCTTGCAGAAAGAGCCAGCGTCACAATTGCCAGATTCTTTATCGATCTTAAGGGCTCCTTTGAAAGTATGGCATATTCTCCTTCTACGATTTCATCAATACTTTGGATAAGTTTTTCCACATTACCTTCTCTTATGCTGTTTAATTCCCGGACTTCCTGATTATAACTATTGTGAACCTTTTCATTTTCCTGATATCTGAAGTATATCTCATTCAGCTGCTTCTTAACACCTGCAATTGACTCCCCTGAGGGATAATTCTTTTCAAGCATTTCCTGTCTGGTCATTACCCTATGCTTAAGGACATTGAACAGAAGCAGATTTTCCTCGCAGAATCTTTCAAACTCGCAAAAAGATATACGATACTTTTTATTGCCGGTATGATGCTTTTGTGCAAAATACTCTCCTAACGGAATATTTTCAATCTTTTCAATGGTATAATTACAATTAACCGGGCCGGTTATATAAATTAGGTCTTCATGCTTTATCACGCAAAAATTAACCGGATAAAAATCCTGATAAATCAGCGGAAAATTTTCCTGTGCCTTCTGCAGCAATTCTTCCCTGAATGGCGCATCATTTAAAACCACATCCGAGGATTCATAATCGCCAAAATATTCCTTACGTTTCCCCGTATTATAAAAAATTCTCAAAGGGGCATGGATTGATATTAAAATATGTTTCAAAATACATTCTTTCATAAAATATAATACCTCTGTCTACTTTCCTGGCATCTTGAAATTCCCCCAAATGATATAATAAACAGCTCCATATTTTCCCGACTCCCGACCGAAATAATGCACCCAGTCCATATTTTTCCTTTAAACAGATTGAGCTGTTTTTTCTTCTTTACGTTTGTTTGCAGCAACAGCTCTGCGTTTCATCTGGTATGCATCAAACCACATAACCAGAATCATAATAGCACCCTTCGCTATATACTGGTAATAAGTACTTAAGCCGGCAAGCTGCATACCATTACCTAACAGGCCCATAATTAATACGCCTGCAACACAGTTCGCAATCTTGCCTTCACCCCCGCGGATGGAAACACCGCCTACAAGGACACCGGTAAGTACAGTGATTTCAGTTCCCGCTGCCGTTCCTGCCGCTGACGCTCCGACTCTTGCTACAAGGATAACTGATCCAATACCACAGAAGAGGCCTGCAATCGAACCAATTGCATATTTCATCCTCTTCACATTGATCCCTGCCAGTCTGGAGGCCGCTTCATTACCGCCAAGAGCAAAAACATACCTGCCAAAATAAGTCCTGTCCATAATAAAACTCATAAAAATTCCGGCTAACACCATAAAAATTGTGGCATATGTAAGATTTGGATGTAAAAAAGTTCCCTGCCCTATCACCTTAAAGCTATCAGGAAGTCCTGAAATAGTTTTAGAATTTGTGATAACATAAGCAACACCCTGATAGAAGGTACTTAAACCGATGGAAACAAAAATTCTTGGAATCTGCAATAGCTGTTCCAGTAATGTACCAAGTGCACCGAACAAAACACTTAAGAAAACTGTAATAATAACTGCAACCAATACCGGCACATTTGCACTTACCATCATGACGGAACATAAAACACCGCATATACTCATCTGATAACCAACGGACATATCAAGTCCTCCGGACATCATAATCAGTGCGATACCATATGCAGATATAATTACATATGCATTCTGATTAAGAATATTTAATAAATTCGTAATTGTTAAAAAGTTTTCACTTGTGAACGTAAATACGATACATATTAATAAGAGCAGAACCCACGCCAGGTTTCTTCTGCAAAAATCAACTACTTTAGCCATGCTTAATCCTCCACAATGCCGGAAGCCAGTTCAAGAATCTTATCCTGACTGAATTCGTTTTTATTTATTTCACCCGAAACTCTGCCTTCATGCAAAACCATAATACGGTCGCTAATCCCAAGCAATTCTTCCATTTCAGAAGATATCATCAGGATAGAGTTTCCTTCTTCTGCCAATCGGTTCATCAGTTTATATATTTCCTGTTTCGCCCCGACATCAATACCTCTGGTAGGTTCATCAAATATCAGGATATCCGTTTCTGCAGCCAAAACCTTTGCTACGGCTACCTTCTGCTGATTTCCACCGGAAAGATTACGTACCTGTTGTTTCACGGTAGGTGTCTT
>JAATEU010000290.1 GCA_015655565.1 Clostridiales bacterium | reverse complement strand
GCAACCAGCAAAAAGTCCTGGTTGGAAGATGGCTGCTGACGGAATCGGATATATTAATTTTAGATGAACCCACAAGAGGTGTGGATGTAGGTGCTAAGTATGAAATATATAAGATCATGCGGGATATTGCGAAAAATGGTAATTCAATTATTATGATTTCTTCAGAAATGCCGGAATTGCTGGGAATGTCCGACAGGGTATTAATAATGTGCAATGGAAAAGTAACGGGCATTCTTGATAAAAATGAAGTCTCACAAGTTAAAGTAATGCATTTAGCAACTCAATTTTAACCTCACAAGTAGTAAAGCGGACCTGGAATATCCGATATGACTACGTTCAGGGAAATAATAAACTGGAGGAATAGTAATGGGAAAGAAATTACAATTGGATTTCCAAAATATAAAGAGCTGCCTTATTGATAAGGCATTGATATTGGCTTTAGGACTTATGATTGTCGTTATTATTATTATAGAACCGTCTTTTTTGCAATGGAGAGTTCTGAAAGATGTTCTTACTCAGTCATCCGTAAAATTAATCGTGGCACTCGGGCTTATGTTCCCGCTGCTGCTTGGGGGCACAGATCTTTCAGGAGGACGCCAGGTGGGATTATCTGCAGTTATTGTTGCTTCTATGACACAGACTGCAACATATGCTTCAAGGTTTTATCCCGCCCTGCCGGAAATACCTGTTATCCTGCCAATTCTTATTTCACTTGCCGTAGTATCTTTGATTGGTGCGGTAAATGGTTTTATGATAACAAAATTAAAAATGGCACCCTTTATTGCAACCTTTGGCATGTCCACAATCGTATATGGCATTAACTGCTTATATTATGCACAGAAGCCCAATAACGCCCAGCCTATTGGCGGCATTTCAGATAAATTGACATTTCTAAGTAAATATAAATTATTTGGGGAATTTAGTCTTTTGATTGGAATCGCTTTGGCAGTAGCCGTTATAGTTTGGTTTACTTTCAATAAAACGGTATATGGAAAACATTTATATGCTGTCGGAGGTAATAAAGAAGCTGCAAGAATTTCAGGCGTTAAAGTAGATAAAATTATTATTTCAGCATTTATTATTGAAAGTATTTTAGTGGGATTTGCCGGAATACTCGAAGTAGCAAGGACCGGAGGAGCAAACAGCGCCTATGGTGTAGCCTATGAATTTGATGCAATTTCCGCCTGTGTGGTAGGGGGTGTTTCATTAAGCGGCGGTATCGGAAAAGTATCGGGAGCTACGACAGGAGTTATTATTTTTACAATAATCAGTTATGGATTGGCTTATATAGGATTGAATCCAAACTGGCAGTTAATTGTAAAAGGTATCATTATTTGTGCTGCTGTGGCACTTGATATGAGAAAGAACTCATTTTGAACTTGATTTTATGAAAGGAGATTTATGGAGTATATAAATTTATATCCCGCAACAAAATTTTCAAGAATAGTACAAGGTTTTTGGAGATTGGCAGATTGGAATTTTACAACGGATGATTTAGTTGAATTCATGAAAAAATGTATAGAATTGGGAGTTACAACATTTGATACTGCAGAAATATATGCAGATGCAGAATGTGAAAGACAAATGGGATTAGCATTAAAGCAAGCTCCGGAATTAAGGGAAAAAATTCAATTGGTATCAAAAACCGGAATTTTTAAGATTAAAACAAAAAATGGTTTTATGGGATATTACAATACAACCTATGACAGGGTAATTCAATCCTGCAAAGAAAGCATTGAAAGACTTAATTGCGGATATCTTAACTTATATCTGATTCATAGGGAAGATCCCTGCATGGATCATTATGAAACTGCCCGCGCCCTAAAAGATCTGAAAGAAATGGGACTTATCAGGGAAGCCGGTGTCTCCAATTTTGACCCCTTTAAATTTGATGCTTTTAATCATGCAATGGACGGTCAATTAATTACAAACCAAATTGAAATCAATCCCGGTTGTTTTGAACATTTTAATTCAGGCATGATTGACCTGCTTGGGAAAAACAAGATTCATCCCATGGTTTGGTCACCTCTTTGCGGCGGTGAAATATTTAAGGATAAGGAAGAAAAATATACGAAGGCAAGAACAAAGCTTGCTGAAATCGCAGAGCGTCATCAAGTTGATCTGGATACAATTATATATGCGTGGCTGTTATACCACCCGGTAAAAGTACTTCCAATCAGCGGGAGCAATAAAATTTACAGATTAAAGAATGCAGTTAAGGCACTGGATGTAAGACTGGAACATTATGAATGGTATGAAATTTATACGGCCAGTGGTCAGCAAACCTTAAGATAGCAGGATTTGGGTGCTGCACAATACTTTAAAAACAAAATAATCGTGTATACATAAGAAAAACGATGCACTACATTATGTTTTTATCAAGAATTGCGGCACTCCTTTCTTATAAATCTACTTGTACCATATATTTCATACAATCCATACAAGAACGTGGAAAAAAGAAATTGGCAGAGCCGCTTCCTTTTCCTGCGGCGGCAAAGCCGCCGTCATGCCGCGAAATGAGAAGCATTATAGTATGTTTCTTGAAAATACAGATTCTATATGATATAATTCATCAGGAAAGAAATGTAATTGTACAAGCACCATTTATTATGGCAAAGATGAAGTAAAAAAGGTATGGAAAACCTCAAGATGCTGGTCTTGAAAATTAAGATTGGAGGTAAATGATATGACTTTAGATATTAAGAAGCTTGATAGGACGGTACCTATTCCTTTATATTTCCAGCTAAAGAGTATAATTTTAAAGGAAATTAAAAACGGAAATTTTCCGGTTGGATCAAGCATACCAACGGAAAATGAATTGCATGAGACATTTCATATAAGCCGTACAACAGTAAGACAGGCAATTAATGAGCTGAGACAAGAGGGATGGCTGTATAGGGAGAGTACAAAGGGAACCTTTGTAACAAAACCAAAGCAGAAAGAAACCTTGATCCGCTCATCAGAACCTTTTAATCAGCAAATTCTGAGAACAGGACAAGTGCCAAGAACAGAAGTGGGTGAATTAAAAGTTATTCAGGCACCGGAGGAATTGGCTAAAACATTGCAAATCGACGTTGGTGATAAGGTGATATATATGATGCGCAGAAGGTTTGCAGATGAAATCCCTATCGTATTAATGCAGAATTATTTACCCTATGAAATCTGTAAATTTATACTGGAACATGATTTTACGGTAGAATCATTATATGAAGTACTTTCCACAAAGGAAGAAACAAAGGTATGTAATGTAAACAGACGCGTTGAGGCGTTAAAGGCTTCTTCAGAGGAGGCCGAATTATTAAATATTAAGATTAAAAATCCAATATTATGTTTTACTTCTGTTGCCCAGAATACCGATAAACAGGTAGTTGAGACGAGTGTCATGAGTTACCGTGGAGACATGACGGTATTTGAAGTAAATGTGTCCGAAGAATAGACTTGGTATCCTAATTATCTTTACCATGTAAACATAGTAATCCTTGAAGCAGACGCAGCAGGAAACCGGACGGCAGGGAATTGGAATTTTGCCGGTATACTTGAGATAAAATAATATCTCATGTTGCCCTTCCAAATTGGTTTTGAGGTTTTACGGTTTATATACGCCGATTTCAATCACATAAAAATCACACACGTTCTTTTTCCATTATACCATTTGAACTATATATATGGTTGGGAAGTAGGGATTTTCCCTGCTTCCTTTATTTTATTTCTTTTTTCCATACTTTTGTTTTGCCGGTATGCTTGCGAAAGCTGCCGCTTTTTGTATTTATGGCCGGATATAAAATGATCAGGACAAACGCAGGAAAGAAGATTTTGTAAAAGTTACCGTCTGCTTCCAGGTGCAGTTCTCCGATTTTGCAGGGAAAGTAACCATATGCCATATAAACTCCAAAAACAGCCTAAAATAAGATTGAAATTAATCATATAAATATGAAATTAATCATATAATGCTGTTTAAAAAAACATAAAACTATATTATAATCTGGAATATAAACAAAATTATTTATTAATATATACTAAATTTAGTTATATTTACTGAAAGGAGATTAAAATGAGCCAAATTAATGACCTGACCAGAGAAAAATGGATTTTGGGTGCTTTTCCCGAATGGGGAACCTGGTTAAACGAGGAAATCGATGATGCAGCAGTGGAGCCCGATACCTTTGCAATGTGGTGGATTGGCTGTACGGGACTTTGGATTAAATCCGAGAACAATACCAATATTGCCATTGACTTATGGTTTGGGAATGGAAAGAGGACACAGAAAAAAAAGGAGATGGAACCCTTTCATCAGATGAGGAACATGACGGGGGGAGTTATGACCCAGCCCAACCTGCGGGCG
>JAATEU010000167.1 GCA_015655565.1 Clostridiales bacterium | reverse complement strand
TTATTTTTGTGTACAAATCATATGTTAGTGATAACAGAAATGGAATATTTCTTTCATTCTTTTATTCATTAACACTTAAAGTAAAAACCGGAGGGAGCTTATGCATTATATAAAATTACAATTAAGAAAACTTGGAGAGGTAAAGCTGGGGTTTTTAATTCTTGCAACGGGCATTATGCTGGGCTTTTTATTTGCAAGAATATTCAAAGGGTTTTATTGGGATTCTATTAATCTTTTAGACACGGAATATTTATATAAAATAAAGAATACTGCGATTGATTATCCGGTTCTCTTCCGGTATGTATTATGGAATATTTACCGGAATTTTATTCTGTTCTGGGTTATTTGTACAACCGCAATTGGTGTACCGTATATGACATTATGTATCTTGTATGGCGGATTCCAATGCGGCTTCTTCCTGACGGTCATATTAATGCGATACAGCCTGAAAGGAATTTTACTGATTTTCGGATATACCTTTCCTCATTACCTCCTTTATATACCGGTTGCCTTCCTCTGCCTGCGGAGCGGTTACTGGCTTTGCCGGAGCATGTATTATGATAATAAAACGGGCAGGAGGGGCAAGGCAGAACGGATTGCAAGACATATAGTACTGATTGTATTATTAGCCCTTGTTTTATTGTTGGGCGGATTATTGGAAACCTATGTTGCCTCCTTTATTTTAAAGAAAATATTGCTGCTGTTTTAACCTGTCATAGAAAGAGCTAGAAAATCTAAAATAGCGTTTGCATTTATTGTCAGTACAAACTATAATTATAATTAAAGATAATGAAATAATATGACAGAAATGTCGGATAAGGCATCCATAATGGAAAGATGAAGGAGATTGAGCTGCATGAAGACGGCATTACAGGATTTTATAACTTATATGTCGGAGGTAAAAAAGGCATCGGTGAATACAATTATGTCATATCAGAATGATCTAACAAAACTGATAAGGCATCTGGCCGACCAAAATATCACAGATGCCGGGAAAATAAGCGAAACAAGCTTAAATTCCTATATATTAAGTATGGAACGGGAAGGAATGTCTCCGGCCACTGTTTCAAGAAATATTGCCTCCATAAAGGCATTTATTTTTTATCTGATCAAAAAGGGACGATTGCATGATGACCCTTCTGAACGTATGCGGCCGCCCCGGATTGAGAGAAAACCGCCCCATACCTTATCCACGGATCAGGTGAACGGTTTATTGGAACAGCCTGATACGGATACCGTAAAAGGCCTTCGTGATAAAGCCATGTTAGAGCTGCTTTATGCAACAGGTATCCGTGTTTCTGAATTAATCGCCATTCGGCTGGAAGACATTAATCTGAAAAACAGATTTATAAAGTGTTGTAATTCCAGCAAAGAACGTATGATACCTTTTGGCAATATGGCAAAACAGGCGTTGGAAAATTATTTTTTAAGGGCCAGGGCAGAACTGGTGGGAAAATTCGAAACCAATGTATGCTTTACCAATTTATCCGGCGGTTCCATGAGCAGACAGGGATTCTGGAAGATTATTAAAAGTTACGGAAAAATAGCTGGAATCCAGGACGAAATAACGCCGCAGGTATTAAGAAATTCTTTTGCAATACATATGATTGAGAATGGAGCCGATATTCGATGCATACAGGAATTGCTGGGTCATTCCGATGTTTCGACTACTCAGGCTTATATGCAGACCAGAACCAGAAAGCTCAGGGAAGTATATATGGAGACTCATCCAAGAGCTTGAAGTTCTTACAGGGTAAACGCAGAAAAGAGGGTTATTGCAAAATCTGAAGTTTATGAAACTTGGAATTTTACAATAACTCTGAATTTATACTTTTTATTTTTAAATAAATAACCTATTAATATAAATAACCTGTTAAATAGATTGCAAAAATATTTTAGATATGATCTGCAATGGTATAAATTAATTTTTCAGATTCTTCCCAACCTAAGCAGGCATCCGTAATGGATTTACCATATATGTGTTGGGATACTTTCTGGTTACCTGGTTCAATGTAGCTTTCTATCATTACACCTTTAACCAATTTAGCCAGGTCCGGATTCACGGAACGGCTGTGTAATACTTCCCGGACAATTCTTGGCTGTTCGGAATATAATTTATTGGAATTTGCATGGTTTGCATCAATAATGGCAGCCGGATTGGCAAGGTCCCTTTGGTAATACATCTCAAGAAGACGGATTAAATCCTCATAGTGATAGTTGGGAAGGGATTGACCGTGTTTATTCACTGCACCCCTTAAAATCGTATGGGCCAGGGGATTCCCGGTGGTGTGTACTTCGTAAGCCCGGTACAGGAAGATATGGCTGCCTTGTGCCGCAACACAGGAATTCAGCATAACTGAAAAATCTCCGCTTGTTGGATTTTTCATACCTGCAGGGTAATCCATACCGCTGATGGTCAACCTGTGCTGTTGATCCTCCACGGAACGGGCACCGACTGCTACATAGGATAAAATATCTTCCACATAGGGCCAGTTTTCCGGATAGAGCATTTCGTCCGCTGCCGTTAAGCCGGTTTCTGCAATTGCACGTAAATGCATTTTACGCATGGCTATGAGGCCTTCCTGTAAGTCGGGTTCTTTTTCCGGATCAGGCTGATGCACCATTCCTTTATAGCCTTCCCCGGTAGTTCTGGGTTTGTTGGTATAAATTCTTGGTATAATAATGATTTTATCCTTTACCTTATCCTGCACTTTAGCAAGCCGGTTGATATAATCACAGACAGCATCTTCATTATCTGCGGAACATGGTCCTATTATGACGATAAACTTATCGGATACACCGGTAAAAACATCTTTAATTAGGGAATCTCTTTCTTTTTTTACTAAGATATCTTTTTCTGATATAGGATATAAACTTATTAATTCAGAAGGAGAGATAACTTTTTTTTCAAATTTAAAACTCATATCAAAGCTCCTTTCACTTTAACGCCCATCCCGATTTGGAGGATCTTCAATCAGAATGGGCGAGAAACACGCCCTTCATTTTTCGTCTTAGCATATTTAAATTAGTTTAAACTTTTTTAATCTTTAAGTCAATTAAATATTGTTTGATGCAGCTCTGAAAGGTAAAAATAATTCGTATGCATACTTCTCAAAGATCAGCTAAAATAAAAAAGAATCAGCTCCCTATATGACTTTCTTATTAAAGATAATTCCAAGCCAAGCTGAGTTAAGAACATAAAAACTGTGGATTAAGGTATAGAATAGGGTATTATGTTTGGACTGTCCTTTCAATTTACTTAAATTAGATCGGATGAAATACTTACAAAATTAAATTATATACGATTTGCATAAATCTACATAAACAATCCTGATATCGTATACGAAGCCGTTAGACCATGGAATAGGAGTTCTCAAATGATTGTGCGAAACATATGAAAAAAGAGTACATTTTAATATATTTTAAACTTTTTACACAAAAGATATTTACAAATGAAATAAATCATGATAATATAAACATGTAATCGGTTACACAATATCAAACATACAGATAAATCAAACAACAAGAGGTATATGAATGAATATAAAAGCAATTGCAAATGCAACAGGGGTTTCATCTGCGACGGTGTCCAGAGTAATAAATAATTCCGGATATGTGAAGGATGAAACAAGACAAAAAATATTAAAAGTAATTAA
>JAATEU010000012.1 GCA_015655565.1 Clostridiales bacterium | reverse complement strand
TTCCGTCATTATTAAAATCATATACCATAAACTGGGTATAATGGGCCCCTGCCCGGATATTCACCCCCATATCCAGCCGCCACAAAAGCCTTCCGTCAAGCTTATAGCAGTCAATATAGCATTTACCCGTATAGCCTTTGATGGATACATCATGGGAATTGCTTGGATCCCATTTTACAAAATATTCATATTCTCCGTCCCCGTCAACATCTCCCACGCTCATATCATTTGCATTATATGTATATCTTTCTCCGGAAGGAGTAATTCCACCTTCCGGAATCCGGAGGGGAATATCTATATAGTTTCCTCCGGAATTCCATACTCCCACACCCCGTGATTTTTCCGTCTCACAGCCGTCCTTACATGCCGCTATGGAATAGATATCCTTAACGGTTCCTGTTTTATCCAGGTAATTGGTACTGTCCGTTACAACTGCTAATTTTATATCATTCTTATATACTGCATAATCCATACCGGTTAAGCCGGTGCCGCTATATCCGTCCGCTTCCGTAAGAAACATCCGCCAGCTTAAAAATATACCGCCGGGAGCACAAACGGCAACAAGGCCTCTGGAAAGCTTTTCTAACTGCTCCCTGAACTTTTTTTTCACCGGTGTCTTTAAAATATCACTGCTTCGACCTTCCGCTCCGGCAATCACCGGTACTACTTTAAAATAATGCGGTACATGGGTCGCCTTATGCAAGCAGAATTCTGCCCTGTCCACTTCCCCTACACATTTATACTTCATGGAAGGGGTGTCCTTATCTGCCCAATAAACTCTATATCTATCCCCTTCCCCGCCTGCATCCCAGGATATTTTTACATAGGAATCTTCCAGTTCCTTCACTTTTAATCCGGTTATCATATTACACCCTCCAGGACCGTTTTGCAGAAAAACCGCCATATTGATATTGTCTAAAGCATTTCATAAAGGCTTCCCCGGGCTTTATTCCTGCCGGTGGGTTTATTTTTACCCATATCAGCTTCCCCATTCCAACAACCTCCTAATTTGTTATATTTTAGTATGCAACAAAATATTTCATTCTCATATTACCTTACCACTATCCTGCTGTAATCTTACTGTTTTTATTCCCATTACGTCAATAATCATAATCTATACTTTTATTCAAAACGGTTAATCTTTACAAATTATATCGGTATTTTACTTTAAAATACATATCTACTATTTTATTTTTATTCTTTCTTTACCATGAAAAATAAAATGATTATTCCGGAATAAGCTTGCTGTTATGAAGTATGGCGGTTAATCACATAGCTCGGCAAGAGCTTACGCTGCTGCATTTTCCGCTGTCATTTTTATATAATTTTAACCCTTTTAACCGACAGGTGTAATTAACCCTTCTCGTCACTTGGCCTGTTGTCTTCGTAAAAACATAACAAAACCTGCAAAATAACCGTTAAGGGCCTATTCTGCAGGTCCTGTTATGCCGCCATTTTAAGGAAGCTCTCTATATACAATATATCTTTGCCAGCATTAGTTATTGAGACTGCTGACAAAGTCCCTTTTCAGTCAGCTGAATGAATATATACACCTTTATTCATGCCAAGTCTGTTGGAAGGGAGTTTTTCAGCAGTCTCGGTCATAACTATCGTTTAATGATTTCATCCCTGCCGGGTCCATTGGATACCATAGTAATAGGAACTTCAATTTCCTTTTCAATGAATTCAATGTATTTTCTGCAATCTTCAGGAAGGTCTTCGTATTTCTTTATACCACGGATTTCCTGTTTCCATCCCGGGAATATTTCATAGACGGGTTTCGCTTTCGCCAGTTTTACGGTGGTTGGAAAATCTTTCGTAACAGCCCCGTCAATTTCATAACCCACACATATAGGCAGCTCATCCAGATAACCCATAACATCTAATACGGTTAAAGCAACCTCCGTTGCACCCTGTATCCTGCAGCCATATCTTGTAGCCACCGCATCAAACCATCCCATACGTCTGGGTCTTCCGGTTGTTGCACCGTATTCACCACCGTCGCCGCCGCGTCTTCTTAATTCATCTGCTTCGTTTCCGAATATTTCACTGACAAATTCACCGGCTCCGACAGCACTGGAATAAGCCTTTGCTACAGCAATTATATCCTTAATCTCATAGGCAGGAATACCGGCTCCGATAGCACCGTAAGCCGCTAAAGTAGAGGAAGAGGTAACCATGGGATAGATACCGAAATCCGGATCCTTCAGGGCACCTAATTGCCCTTCCAGTAAGATATTTTTACCATCCTTAACCGCCTGGTGTAAATAAGCAGCCACATCGCATACATAAGGCTCAACCATTTTCCTGTATTCTACCAGTAAGTTAAATAATTCATCCGGATTTAAGAAAGGTTTGTGATACATATGTTCCAATATGATGTTTTTCATTTCACAAACCCTGTCCACTTTTTCTCTTAGTGCTTCTTCATCAAAGAGTTCCGATACCTGGAAACCGATCTTTGCATATTTGTCGGAATAAAACGGTGCAATGCCGGATTTAGTTGAGCCAAAGGATTTACCGCCAAGCCTCTCTTCTTCATATTGATCAAAAAGAATGTGGTATGGCATCATAATCTGTGCCCGGTCTGAAACTAAAATCTTAGGCACCGGAACGCCCCTGTCAACAATGGATTTAATTTCGTTAAATAAATATGGAATATTAAGTGCTACACCGTTGCCGATAATGCTTGTAGTATGAGCATAAAATACACCGGAAGGCAATAAATGCAGGGCAAACTTACCATATTCATTAATAATCGTATGACCTGCATTACTTCCGCCCTGGAATCTTACAATAATATCTGCTTCCTGTCCCAGCATATCCGTAATCTTACCTTTTCCTTCATCGCCCCAGTTAGCACCAACAATTGCTTTTACCATACCAAATTCCTCCTATTTCTTTCTATTCAAAATATTACATACAAAGTATCTTCGCATACCTGCCGCAATATTCTTCTTTCAGCAAAAAAACAGCATTGTAACAAGACTTGCTACAACTCCTTATTACTTTTTTATTATAGTCTATGGATAAGCATAAGTAAAATCAATATTTTTTATGAAGTTCATAATCATTGCTTATGATTCAAAATAATTTAAACAGGAGCCCATTTTTGACTTAAGCTTAACTTCTGCTTTAAAACTATATGTTTGTATGATAATAGCACACCCTAAAAAGGCAGCTATTACTGTTTTTCAGCAATAGCTGCCTTTATTTTTTTATCAAAGGTTACCTTTTTTGTTATAGTGCATCGTACTAATCTTCATCCGTAGCAGCACGTACAACTGAAGAATAATCACTGGTATCGTCGTCGTTAAATGCTTTCACTTTAAATATCTATTATTCTTCTTTAGTAAACTTTCTACTAAATATTACAAATAGTTCATATATAATAATTAATCTATAAATGTGTAATATGTGTGATAAAAATGTTAAAGAAAGATGATTCTACCACATAATAGCGATTCACTTTTACAAGCATTTGAGGTATAATTTTACTTGTTAATATTGATATATTATGTGGTTTTTGTCTTAGAGCCACATTCCGTTTATTTTATATTTGAAAGGAGGGAGCATTTGAAAATCTTAGTCTATGGTGCAGGAACTATCGGAAGTGTTTTCGCTGGAAAGCTTGCTTTGTCGGGATATCAAATTACTGTTCTTGCAAGGGGAAAAAGACTTGTTGAGCTAAAAGAAAATGGTATCGTTCTTTTTAGCCCAGACAGTAATCGAGAAGAAATTGTAAAAGTAAATGTAATTGAAACGCTGTTGCCAGACGATATTTTCCACTACATCCTTGTTGTTATGCAGAAAACACAGGTAGATAGTGTTTTGCCGGTGCTTTCTCAAAATAAATCTAAAAATATCATCTTTATGGTCAATACGGCATCCGGTTATAACGATTGGATTCATGCCGTGGGAAAAGAGCGGCTGATGCTTGGATTTCCGTCGGCAGGGGGAGAACGTGTAAACGGCCGGGTAAATCACTTCATAGGAAAGGGTTTAGTACGAATTTTTCAGACCACCACCTTTTCGGAATACAGCGGCGAAAACACGAAACGACTGAAAAAAATTATAGGTATATTTAACGATTCAGGAATTCCCTCTGTGATAAGCAATAACATGGATATGTGGCAAAAAACGCATGTAGCAATGGTTACAAGTATTGCAAATGCCCTTTATGGATATGACGGCAATAATTATGCTTTGTCAAGATCATACGCGGACATTAAGTTAATGGTTTTAGGAATAAAGGAGGGTTTCAATGTTTTAACTAAGTTAGAAATAAAAGTCACACCGTCAAAACTCTATTATTTCAAGTTTCTTCCTGCTTTTTTGATCGCCTGGATATTTAAGGTTATAATGGGTACAAAATTTGCTGAAATAGCAATGGCAAAGCATACGCTCGCAGCTAAATCTGAAATGATTTGTCTCCAAAATGAATTTGATGTACTAATTAAAAAGAGTGGGGTAAGAACTCCTTCTATTGATAAATTAAGAAGAAATCTTTTAAAAGATGGATGACGACAAGGCAGCGTAGACCATGAGTTCCGGGTCAATCAGATTTTATCACAGCGGAGCCGGACCAAAACCTATTGCGCGGAAAAACTTGAAACGATTCAACTGTTGATACCGGGGGCTAAAATACAGCTTACAAAACACATCCTGTCAAGATATTAGAGCATAACAAAAACATATTTTACAACGTTATCATCAAGTGGTACAATTTACCTAAAGGATGTGATAGGTTGATTGGCAAACAAACAAGAACGCTACGGGAAGAACAGAGAATCAGTGTTTCTAATAATACGGACATTACAGAACTATAGATTCTGCAAATCATTTTCTGTAATGACCTTAATTTCATTCTACTCTAATTTTGCAGCTGTAATTCCTTTTCCATTAACAAGGGTCCCCTGAAATGTCCCATCGTAAACTTTACCGTAGCCGCAGGATGGACTGTTGCTTTTTAAAATTGCGAACGGACAATCCAGTAATTTTGCAATTTTTACAGTTTCCTCCGCTCCCTTTTCAAACTGTCCGGTATAATCATTGTTATCTTTATCCACTGCCCTTCCGTTAACCAATTCCACCGGATTACGCGGAGTAGTTAATCCTCCTAACTGCTCCGGGCAGACCGGTATTAAATTATGGGAACTTTTTAATTTATATACCTCTGCATTAAATAATCCGGAGCCGCAATATCTGCAATCAACACCTAAAAGGCAGGCACTTACTAATATATTCATACATATTCCCTGTATAATAAAACATATATAAGATTATTATACCTTTTCCTTTCCAGCTATTATCTATGAAGATTAATATGGCAGGATAAACTCTGCATTCTATTTTATAACGCATAACGCAAATGCATTATCCTACCAAATAGAATAGCGGATTTTAGTTCAGCATAGTAAAAAAACTATCAGCCAAATTATAATACAAAACTGAATATTGAGTGAGACACTCCAGATGTATACATAGAAAAATAAATATTTTAAGGAGTAATATCTAACTTTTTTGGGGTCAAACTACCTGATTACAATCCGTGTCTGCAAAAACCACTTTATTTACCTCCTGTTATTCAATAAATTGTCACTATAAAAATGATATTTTATCATTTAATATATCGCTTCGTTATATAAAAAGTAATCAAGAATAAAATCATTCTAATATGGTAGAATTTGTAAACCGCGATTTATTCTTATATGACAGTAATTTATTTTGATGTACTGCCGAATCCGCCATTTCTCCTCTCTTCCACTTCATCGTCCACGGTTATGCCGTATTCTACAAAGATTCCCTGCATAAACCCGGTTCCGGCCTGGATATCAACCGTTTTGCCTTCCCTGGTATCATTGGTAACCTTGGCAAATATATGGCCTTCATTATCCGAATAAAAATAATCACT
>JAATEU010000007.1 GCA_015655565.1 Clostridiales bacterium | reverse complement strand
ATACCTTAGCTGCTAAACCACAGGACCCCCTGCCGGATTATCTGGATTACTTTAGTTATGCCCGAAATAACATATCCGCTTTAAATACTAATTTTCACCTTTTCCAAATCTGTGCCTTTTTACAGTCCGATTCTTTTATCAGCAATGAAGGACTTATGTTTTATAAACTAAAGGATTTAAAAAAATTTCAGATTAATCCAGAAGAACTGACTAATATCGGTATTTCCTCCAAGTGGTTTTTCCGGAGTGATATGAAATTTCCCACCTCACTGTCTACCGGAAAACCCAAGGTCAATTGTATCCTCTGCTGTCAGTCCTTAAGTATTGGCAATTCCTTGAAATATGCTTTTTTCACAAGTATTAAATCAGATGACTTATCAGAACAGTTGCAGGCTTCTTTTATCGACACACCGATTATCAGCTATTTACTGACTCCGGACGGCTATATCGCCGTGCATACTACCAAAGAAGCGGTTGGCACAAAGGTTAAGAAAGAAACCTTTAACATACTTATGGACCATGTAGATAAAGTTACTTTTGCATACGGCCCCAACCGATATTTTGTAAATTCTTTAGATAATGGCTTTTATCTGGTCACGGAGATTCCAAACGAATATATAACAGATAATATCGAGGGAGTTGTAAAAGTAACCATTACCACACTTTTATTTATGATTCCTGTTGTTATTGGTGTTACCATATTCATTTCCAATAATTTAACCAAAAAATTAAGAAGACTCACGAAAGTAGTCCGTTCCACCAATCTCACAGGGAATAACATTACCGCCAAGGATCTGGGACACCTGTTTCAACTTAATTCGGAATGCGGCGACGAGATTGACAGGCTGGCCCGTACTTATCAGACAATGGTGCAGACCATTGATCATAATTTAAATGATATATTAAAATTAACCTTGCAGGAGGAAAAATTAAAATACCAGTTGCTGCAGTCACAAATCAATCCCCATTTTCTGTATAATATATTGGATTCCATTCAAACCTGCCAGACGGTTGGCAGGATTTCAATTGCAAATCAGATGATTACGGATTTAACTAAATTTTACCGCATGATACTCCGTAAAAATAATGATTTAATAACAATCCGTGACGAATTGGAAATTGCCACACTCTATCTGGAAATGGAACAATTGTGCCGGAATGGCTGCTTTACCTGGAACATTCAATTAGAGGACGGTATCGGGAATTTCATGATTTGTAAATTTACCTTGCAGACCTTTTTAGAGAACTGTATATTACACGGAATCGGATACGGCAAACAGACAATTCATATTTTAATTAAGGTCTCCTACGGCAATGACACGATTATTATAACAATTCAAGACAACGGTACCGGTATTGATAATACCCGGTTGAAGAATCTAAAAAATTCTCTTAATCAGAAAACCGTTGATTATTCAAAAAATTTTGGAATCTGTAATGTCAATGCCAGGATTTCCAGTCCTCTGTTCGGCTCCGGCCGTATAGAAGTTGACAGCGTACTTGGAAAAGGGACAACCGTAACCATCGAATTCCAACAGATTTTAGAGGATAAAGAAGAAAGAACACATCTATAAAACAGGCTGTGAGAGTTTCCGGAAGTACTTGGAATAATATGGAGGTATCTATGAAAAAAGTTATGCTTGTGGACGATAACCACATCTCGTTGGAAGGCATTTATAAAAACATTAATTGGGCGGAACTTGAGGCAGAAGTTGTACAGTTTCAATATGACGGTCTTTCCGCCCTGGAAGTCCTTAACACGGAACACATTGATCTGATTATTTCTGATGTTGAAATGCCTGGGCTTACCGGCCTTGAAATGGCACGCAGTGCCATTCAAAAAAACCCTGTTATTAAAATAATTTTAATCAGCGCTTATGATAAATTCGAGTATGCAAAACAGGCAGTACGCATCGGTGCATACGACTATATTGAAAAGCCCATAGATTATGCTTATTTAACCCAAAAAATCCGCAATGCCCTAACCCTCATCAATAAGGAAATGCATAATTTAGAGCTTCTTGATGAAAGCCGTCCTGCCATGATTGAAAATTTTTTTACGGAATTGATCCATTCCTACAGCGATGAAGCAAAATACAATTTATCCCGCTATCCAGATTATCTTAATCTGGATTTGGAATGTCATTATTATACAGTCGTTGTAGTAGATATTGAGAATGCCGAAGAAATGAAATCCCAGCTTGGCATTCAGGAATACCATATCCACCTGATGAATTTACAGGATTTTATCCGGGAATTATGCGGTTCCTTAAATCTGTCTTATATTTTAAATGATCTTCACGGACTGATCTGTATCTTAGGACACAATTACTCAAATAAAGTATATTTTCAAAAAGAAGTATATAACATTATTACTTCCACCTGGGAACACTATCAGGATAAATTACTCAACATTAATATTGGTATCGGCAATGCAATCAAATATCTGTGGAATATGAATACCTCTTATGAGAGCGCAAAACATGCTTTGGAATATCGTTTCTTTTTCCCACAGCAGAATATTTTTGATGCCAGGGATTCACTAAGGGACAGCCTGTCTGCAAACCTTTTCTCCGGCAATAAAGAAGAACAGCTCGTCCGGCTTATCTGCAAGAAGGACAATAAGGAAATTTCCAAATGGATTGAAGCTTTTTCCGGTGAAGTATTAGAAAATTATCAGACTAAGAACTTATTATTCATCCGTGTATACTCTATCCTGGGACGGATTTTGAAATTCCTGTATGAAATGGGCGTAAACAGTTCAGATATTGAAAAAGAAATGATTCAGGTATATTCCAGACTGGATTCCTTTACCACAAGCCAGGAAATTTTTCACTGGTTAGATAAAATTTGTCAGACTGCCTGTACAAAATTAGAGGATTCCGTTAAAACTTATCATGGTCAGATGTGTGAAGCCGTGCTGGGTTATATCAGACAGCACTATGATAATAGTGAGCTATGTCTTAATGAAGTCGCAGATTTTGTCAACGTAAGTCCGGCTCATTTAAGTGCCCTCTATAAAAAAAGCACAGGACAGAATATTTCAGATACAATTACCACTGTCCGGATTGAGGCTGCCTGTCAACTATTACTTCATACAAGCATGTCATTAAAAGAAATCAGCAAAAAGACCGGATACACCAATCAGTATTATTTCAGCTCCTGCTTTAAAAAGAAAACCGGGCAGACTCCATCTGACTATCGGAAGCAAAACGGATATTCGCAATCCGCTGCCAAGACTTCCCTGATAGGTTAAATCCTTATAACAAACCAAATTATTATAAATAGCGAAAGGCGGATTTGAACCGCCGACACCGCGGGTATGAACCGCGTGCTCTAGCCAACTGAGCTACTTCGCCGAAGTGACGAACTACATTATAACCGCTTTTCCCATGCTTGTCAACATTTTCGTGCAGGTTGTTTCAGGTTTTTGATATTCACCTTTTTGATATTTGGCTCACATAGAAAGACCGGTATTACTCTTCGGCTTTAAAAATGATTTCATCCTTATAAACCAGCCCGAGTTTTTCCCAAGCCATCTCTTCAATGTACTTTTTGGTTTGCACGTAAGCCTGCATTTTTTGTATATCCTTGGCTTGTTCCTTCTCTTTTTTAACATCGTCCTTTAGTTCGGCTATCCGGGCTGCAGATTTCGCATTGGCTTTATCCAGTTCCTGCCTGTTGTATGAGACGATTCCGCACACCATCAGTACTATTACAGCAATCAGACCTAAGCCTGTCCTTCTTGCTTTTCTCTTTTTTCTCAAACTAATCACCTTTTTCATTTTCTGATACTGCTATTTTACCTGATTTCCATATATTTTTCAATGATTTTAACAGAAAGTGATTAAATCTTTTAATTTTGGAGAATAACCATATAAATATTCTTTTCATTTTCCGAAGCAGAAACCTTACCGGCTTAAAGAAAAGTAATATTAATTTACCACTCAGCTCAATCATCTTATTTAGTATTCCGGAAATTGTATCTACCAGTTTATCACTAATAACCGTATGATATATAATCATTCCCAGCAGCATGGCCAATATTGCAAATCCACGGATGATACCATTGTTTTGTTTATACATCATATGAAATATTAATACACCGGAGATTACCCAATACATAATGTCCTGCAACGCAACAAAAAATCCATTATGGCTAATCACTCTTCTTAGTATGCGCAATGCGTCATAAAATGTTAACAGCAGTACCCCCCATAATGCAGAGGTGCCAAAAAACCGCAATTCTACCATAATTGCATCGTTCATCGCCTGATTCTCCTCCTGCATTATTTGAACAGTCTGCTAATTAAGGATTCCCCGGACTTACCATAACTGTTTGAATCGGAATAAGTCAGGCTGTCAATTTTGCCATCCACGTCAACTTCGCCTTTTTCCAAGGTCAGACGGTTAACATGCAAATCATTTCCACGCAGCATCAAAATGCCCTGTTCTGTTTCTAAGAGAACTTCTCCCGCATCAAAGGATAACACATCCTTTACCCCTGTAATCGCCGCTGAACTCCTTGCATTTAAACTAATTTTATGGTTTTTCTGAACCGACTGTTTTTCCTCCATAATAAAAGCCTCCCGATATACTTTATTTCATTTCAGTATATTAAAAGACTCTTAGTTTCATGCCAAAATGTATCCATCTTTACAGATACTTGTATAATGCTTTTGCATCATCTTTCCGGACAGTTTCCTGAACATCCAGAACCTGGACTTTCACCGCTTTGCTTCCAAAACCGATTTCTATAATATCATCCGCCTTAACGGCAGCGGAAGCTTTCGCCGGCTTGCCGTTTACTAATATACGGCCTGCGTCGCAGGCTTCATTTGCAACGGTTCT
>JAATEU010000467.1 GCA_015655565.1 Clostridiales bacterium | reverse complement strand
TAGTCTTATTCTACAACAAAATGGGATAAAAAACATCTAGTTTAAATGAATTTCTTAAATTTCATATTTGCAGTTTTCAGTACGACCTGGGGGATGCGGAATTTACTTTTACAAAGTGTAATTTACCTTTTCAATCGACCAAAAATTTTCTAAATTACAGAAACAGATTGCAATCAGATAATTATATATGGCATTGGAACCACTACATCATAATATGAATATAATAGAAGAAAATTGATTAATAAGCAGGATGGTTCCGGAAGGGAATTATTCAGGCTTTAAGAAAGTTGGTTTGTATGAATAACAATGATTATTCTTGTATGATTTATAACATTAGGCAGGGCGATGTGCTTTATAACATCAGCAGGGCATATAATGTTCCTATTGACCTAATTTTAAGGGCTAATCCTTATGTGGATATATATAATCTGCAGGTCGGAGATGAATTGTGTATTCCCGTTATGAATCCGGCAACCTGGAATAATGCAATTACTTATGTTTATGAGGATGAAGAATCCCTTCAGACAGTATTAGACAGGTATGGAGTTGATTTACAAGACGTACTGGAATTTAATAATATGGATGAAACGATGCTGACGCCTGGAACAACTATCCAGATTCCAACATATGATATGTAAATAAGGTGAAAAAGTAATCTTTGGACTAAGTTGTCATAAAACAGCTGCATTCTCTTTCCGGCAGCTGTTTTTTAGTGCAACCTTGCAGCACAAGTGTATTTTTATTTGACAAAGACTTATATAAAACATATAATAAGAAGATACTAAATTATAACAAAGATATACGTGAAAGGAAGTGAACTGAATGGAAGCGGGGCCCAGTTGTAATTATCGGCGGTATAAAAATAAAATAAAACACTGCGGCAGGCAGTTTAGATAAATTCTTTCTGCTGCCTGGTGATGCAGTAGAAAGAGTGGAGAATGATTGAGATTTTAAAGACTTATAATGACGGAACCAATGATGGAATCCATCAAATCAATGAAATTGAGCAAGGATGCTGGGTTGTTATGACAAACCCTTCAGCGACGGAACTTCTGGAGATATCAGAAACCTGCCATATTGATATTGATCATTTGAGAGCACCCTTGGATGAAGAGGAAAGGTCCAGAATTGAAGTTGAGGATGAGTATACCTTGATTTTAGTGGATATTCCTGCCATGGAAGAGAGAAATAACAAGGACAGGTATGTAACAATACCTTTGGGCATAGTGGTAGCAAAGGATGTAATTGTTACAATCTGCCTGGAAGAAACTAAGGTTTTAAAAAGTTTTATGGATGGAAGGGTAAGAGACTTTTTTACCTTTAAAAAGACCCGGTTTATTCTCCAGATACTATATAAAAATGCCACCGTATTTCTGCAATACCTAAGAAGCATTGACAGAAAAAGTGAAGAGATTGAACATAAGCTTCATATTTCAACGAAAAACAGTGAGTTAATTGATTTGCTTGAATTAGAAAAGAGCCTGGTATATTTTACAACATCCTTACGTTCCAACGAGGTAGTTTTAGAGAAGATGTTAAAAATAGAAAATATTAAGCAATACCCGGAAGATACCGAACTCTTGGAAGATGTTATTATTGAAAATAAGCAGGCCATTGAAATGGCAAATATATATAGCGGAATTTTAAGCGGTACGATGGATGCTTTTGCTTCAGTCATATCCAATAACCTTAATATAGTAATGAAATTTCTGGCAACTGTCACAATCGTAATGGCAATTCCTACTATGATTGCCAGTTTTTATGGCATGAATGTAAAAGGAATACCCGGCAGTGAATCGCCCTATGGATTTATTATTGTAACAGGGATAACGTTTCTTGTTACTCTTATAGTTGCATTAATATTCAGGAAAAAAGATTTATTCTGATCAAGAATGTCCCCCGTCTCTCAGGCGGGAGTTAAGCAAAGCTGCACAATGGGATAGAGCCGGGCAGCGGCAGCGGACCTGGAGAATCCGCTTTGATTTATTATTTAATAAACAGAAAGAAGTGGTACCTATAATGAACCTGATAAATAAACTGAACCGGAAATACGGAAAATATGCTATTCATAATTTTATGTTTTATATTATTCTCTTATATGCTGCAGGATTTTTTATAAATATGATAAATCCTAATTTTTACGGGGAATATCTGATGTTGGATATTGAGAAAATATTACGG
>JAATEU010000272.1 GCA_015655565.1 Clostridiales bacterium | reverse complement strand
GACTATGATGATAAGAAATCTCTGTTAATCAATGCCGGTGAGGCTTCTTATATCATTCCGAAGACTTATGATGAATCGGCATTTGTTACGGGAGGAGCTGTTGTTCCTATCAGCGACTGGGTTCAGTACATGCCGAACTATATGAATTTTGTTGAAACATATGAAATGGAAAGTGATCTTGAGGAAATCATAAAAGATGACGGTAAATATTATAAACTTCCCGGTATGTGGGAAACTCCTGCAGGTACCGGGAGCGAGTATACATTAGTTGTACGCAAGGATATTTTTGATGCGGCAGGCGTTGATGTAACTGCATTGGAAAAAGACTGGACATGGGACGATTTTTATGATTGCCTGTTAAAAGTTCAGGAATATTGCGGCGGCGGTACGATTTGGTCTGACAGGTGGAAAGGGGAGTCTCTCCTTAAGTACGTCGGACTGGCATATGATGTGCCTGCCGGCTGGGCAATTGAAGTTGAGGACGGCATGCAGTATGATACGGATACAGATTCCTTCTATTTTGCTGAAACCTCTGAAGATTACAAGGAATTCGTTACATTGATGAACAAATTCGTAAGTTCAGGTATCTTAGATCCTGAAACATTTACACAGGAAGATGAAACGGCTGAAAATAAATTTTATTCAGGTAAGACTTTTGTTTTTGGTTCTAACAAATCAATGTTGGCAACCTATGAGGCTAAGTTGGCGGAAACACTTGGGGAGGGCAATTTTGAACTGTATTCAATCGTTCTTCCGAAAGCTCGCAACAATTATCAGGCAGAGAATTCAAGACTGGAAAATAGTGTGATGATAAGCCAGAAAGCACTTGATGAACTTGGTGAAGAGGGCTTTATAAAAATGCTTCGTTTTATCGACTGGTTATGGTATTCAAATGAAGGGAAAGACCTTGTTAAGTGGGGAGTAGAAGGCGAAACTTACACGAAAGAAAGCGATGGCACCTACAAATTGAATTCAGAAATTACTTATGCCGGTATTAATCCCACCGGAACAAAGGAGCTGAATGTTGACTACGGTTTCAGCAATGGTGTATTTATGTATGGCGGAACAATGGAGCATGCAGTTTCTATGCTGTCAGATGACTTGAAAGAATTCTTTACCAGATTAAATGAATACAGAGATATCAGGCCGCTGGCGCCTACGGTAGCCGGTGACGAAGATCAGATGGAAGAAATGAACCTGATTAAGACGCCCCTGATTGATTATGTAAAGACGGCAACACTGCAGTTTATTACAGGACAGATGGATACTGAAACGGATTGGGAGGCATATGTATCCTCATGTGAATCCAACAATTATGAGAGATATGTGGATATGTACAATGAAATTTATAACAGTCAGAAGTAAATCCTGCTGATTGAGTGAAGGGTTCTCTTGTTTGGGAACCCGTTGCATTAACAGTTGCGGAGATGACCGTATGAAAATGATGATCCGCCGGTTTCCCGGCGGGGAAGACAACGTTGATTTAGAACAGTATTCACAAGAATATTAAAAAAGGCTTACTAAACGGGGATAAAAATATAGAAAATCATATAAAAACTATTGGAATTTTGCCCGGTATTGGTGTAAAATGTATATGTCATAACCTGATGCCTGTTGCGGATTGGGTAAAAAGCGATCTTTGGTTTCCTTTGGGATAAGAGTACACTTTAACGATATATTTAATCAGTTAGGTTTGTGAGGAGAGAACGGAATGGATATTACGAAGCGAGTGTTAAATGAGAGCGCAAGAGACTACGCATTAAGGCAGATTCGCGATAATATCATATCTTTGAAGTTGAAACCGGGAAGTACTGTCAGTGACAACGAACTGGCTAAGGAACTGGGTATGAGCAGGACTCCTGTCAGGGAAGCATTACAGGAACTGAAAAAGATTAATTTAATTGAAGTATATCCGCAGAGAGGCAGTGTAATATCTCACATAGATTTTGATGTTGTCGAGGAAACGGTATTTTTACGCAGGGTATTGGAAAAAGCAGTTGTGGAAGAATTGTGTGACTGTGTGACGGATGAGAAACTGCAGGAACTGGAAAAGAACATAAAACTGCAGGATTTTTATCTGGATAACAGATCTCCGCAGAAAATCCTGGAACTTGATAATGAATTTCACCGCTCACTGTTTATCATGTGCAATAAGGAACGTATCTATAATCTGATGGAAGGAATGCTGGGGCATTTTGACCGTATACGTACTTTAAGTGTGTATTCCGTGAAGGATATTAAGATTGTTGCAGATCATAAAGCAATTTTAAATGCAATCAGATTCAATGACAAAAATCTGGCTGCAGAGTTTACCGTTAAACACCTTTCCAGGTATAAATTGGATCAACGTGAGATTATGGAGAAGTATCCGGAGTATTTTATGTTAGAGAAGGAAAGGGCGGCTGTTTCAAACGGCTTTTAGTCTTTTATTAAAGGTACCGGATACTTCAAAAGAGGCTGCTGAAAAAGTCCCTTTTTAGGAAGCTGAATGAATAAAGGTGTATCTATAATTCCTTTAGCTACCTTTCCTTCCTGGGGCAGGTTCTTTGCAGAGCCTCAAAGATATGAAAAACATCGCAGCTGCTCTGTTTTTCACTGAGTCTCCAGTCGAACAGAAACAGCCTTGTCAGACGGTCTACGCTAAACGAATATAGATACACCTTTATTCATACCAAGTTTGTGAAAGGGACTTTTTCAGCAACCTCGTTCAAACAGATTTCCTTTTGACACTAGGCACATTTTTTGTAATCCAAGTGACATAAGGAACCTTTTTGAATGGAACTATATGCTGACATGGGGTACCGGAAAGTTCAGTGTTCATAAAATGTTCATTCATGGGTTTGTCGTGCTGTTGCGCAGGTTTTATATAACTGACTTTTTTCGACAACCTGCCTGGAGTAATAGTGGAAAAAATTTTTTGAGGATTTGGCGGAGAACACTTATCTTCTGCTTGACAGATTGAAATTTGTTTTATAGCTTCGCCTGGTATATTCTCGAACTACCGCCCCAAGGATGATACCCTTGCGCAATATATTCAAATCCGTAATGTTCATAGTACCCCAAATGGTCAGTACAAAGGTATAAACTGCTGTATCCGTTTTCTTTGGTATCCTTTTTGATGCGTTCTATCAGCAACGAGCCATAAGAATGACCACGGTACCGTTCATCAATATACAAAGCGCACAGCCAAGGATATAAATCCATTCTACTGATAAAATCATTTGTAATGAGCCCTGCGCAGCCTATGATTTTTTCTTTATCATAGAGCAGATACCATTGCGGCAACGGAGAGTCCGATGTAAGGCAACTTAAAATACAATCCTCATAAACGATTTTGCTATCTTCGTTACAATGCTTTTGAAAATATTGAATTGCCTCTTGTGCACAATGAGGTTGCTCTTTTATTGAAACCATAGTCATATTAGTTTCCCCTTAAATTGCTGTTTGCCTGCGTATTAGATAAGAACTTTTCTTGTATTATAACATATGAGAGAGCAAAAATAAACAGACAGCACTTTTCGAAATTTTTCTGCGTTCTGGAATAATGTTGAAAAAAAGATTTCCGGTTGCAAGTGCGGATTATGCGGATAACATCTATCACGGTTTCCGGATGTTGCTCTACATCTAAAACAG
>JAATEU010000049.1 GCA_015655565.1 Clostridiales bacterium | reverse complement strand
TTGATGAGCCTACCCGTGGCGTTGATGTTGGTGCTAAAACAGAAATCTATAAGATTATGAACAGACTGGCGGAACAAGGTGTTGGGATTATAATGATTTCCTCTGAAATGATTGAAATTATCGGTATGTGCGACAGTGCAATTATTATGCGGCAGGGCAGAGTCAGCGGTGAACTTGATAAGGAATCTTTAGCGGAAAGTTCGTTAATAAAATATGCAATGGGGGTTTAGAAAATATGAATAAAACAAAAATTAAGCATTGTAAAGATATATTAATAAACAATAATACATATTTAATATTTTTGTTATTATTTATAGTATGCAGTATATTATCGAATACGTTTTTTACATCAATGAATCTTAGAAATATTGCGCTTCAGCAGTCCGGACCGGTAATGGTTGCAATTGGTATGCTGTTTGTTGTTTTAACAGGCGGTATTGATTTGTCGGTTGGATCGGTAATGGCAATTGGTGCTTCCGTGTCGGCTATTATAATTCGTGATTATAATATACATTTTATTCCTGCCATGTTGGCTGCACTTGTAATGGGTATGCTTTTTGGTGTGTTTACGGGTGCTTTGGTGGCATACGCTAATTTCCAAGGTTTTGTGGCTTCTCTGGCTACCATGACAATTGCCAGAGGCGCAGCTTTTGTATTGACAAATGGAACACCTATTAAGCTGGAAGATGGAACATTAAATAATTTGGTTGATGCAGATAATTTATTTCCCATTATTATTATAGCGTTCGTTCTTATTATCATATTTGCGTTAATACAAAAATATACGGCATGGGGGCGTACGGTAATTGCAATTGGCAGTAATATGGTAGCTGTAAAATTAGCGGGTATCAGAACAAAAAGATACTTAGTGTCTGCGTATGCTGTATCAGGTGTATTAGCGGCACTTGCCGGTGTCTTCATTGCTGCCAGATCATCAACAGGCAGCGCTACTGTTGGTGAAGGTGAGGAATTGAATGCAATCGCGGCCTGTGTAATTGGCGGTGCTAGCCTTTCAGGCGGTAAAGGTTTTGTGGTAAAGACGGTAGCCGGTGCATTGGTTCTTGCTCTTATCGGCAATATCATGAACTTAATGGCTGTTCCTTCTTATCCGCAGGATATTATAAAAGGTTTTATTATAATAGCAGCCGTACTACTTCAGATTGTTACAAATAAATCTGACAAAACAGTTTAATCTTTAATGCAGATTTTTGAAGGAGGTATTAATATGATACAGGCAATAATGGTAAAACCCGGTATAATTGAATTTCATGATATTCCTGTTCCGGAGGTAAAGCCGGATCAAATAAAAGTTAAAATGAAACGGATTGGTGTATGTGGTTCCGATGTGCATGTAAATCATGGAAAGCATCCTTATACAAGTTATCCGGTAGTACAAGGACATGAAGTATCAGCTGAGGTTGTGGAAACAGGAGCGGAAGTAACCAATGTAAAAATCGGAGATAAAGTAACAATTCAGCCGCAGGTAGTATGCGGTAAGTGCTATCCTTGCACACATGGCATGTACAATGACTGCGAAGAACTTAAGGTCATGGGATTTCAAACTACGGGTATGGCAAGCGAATACTTTGTAGTAGATGCTGAAAAATCATTGAAATTACCGGAAAATATGAACTGGGAGCATGGGGCTATGATAGAACCCCTGGCTGTTGCCGTGCATGCTGTGAGACGTGCCGGAGATGTAAAGGGTAAAAAGATTTTAGTATTTGGCGGAGGCCCGATCGGCAACCTTGTAGCGCAGTCGGCAAAAGCATTGGGAGCTTCCGGTGTTTTATTGGCGGAAATAAGTGCATACCGTTTAGCGGCTGCGGAAAAATGCGGAATTAAGACGGTAAATAACAGTAAAGATGATTTGCCGGAAAAAATAATTGCTGCTTTTGGAGAAGACAAAGCAGATTATACCTTTGAATGTATTGGTATTAATCCTACCATGAAACAGGCGATAGATTATGCCAGAAAAGGAAGCACTATTATTGTTGTAGGCGTTTTTGGAGACTTAGGAACAATTAATATGGGATTTGTACAAGACCATGAATTATCATTAATCGGAAGCGCTATGTACAGGGAAGAGGATTATATGAAAGCAATTGAACTTGTAAGTGCCGGTTTAATTGAATTTAATACCTTGATAACACATAGAGTAAAATTTAAAGACTATATGGAAGCATACAAGCTTATTGATGAACAAAAAGATCGGGTAATGAAAGTCATGATTGAAATGGAATAATATCACTGTAAAGACTGAGGTATAATGGTAAATTTTTCTTAAGGTTTATATAATAATAGAAAAAGACTTATTGATATTAAATTTTATTTTCACTCCGAATGCAGTATATTAGCCTGAAAACACATTTACAATATTATTGAAATTATGTTAATATATTCTGTATAATGATTAAGAATTATAAAAGGAGTGAAATTATGCTGTATGGTCAACAATTAAATAAAAATATACCAATTCCATTGTATTACCAATTAAAAGAATTGATTATGGAGGAAATAAAAAAAGGAAATTATAAAAGCGGAGAATTAATTCCTACCGAGAATGAAATTGGTGAAATGTTCCAGATTAGCCGGACAACTGTAAGACAAGCAATAAGGGAACTTGAACATGAAGGGTGGCTGTATCGGGTTAAAAGTAAAGGTACGTTTGTTTCCAAACCGAAAATAAATCAAAGCTTTATACAGGCTCTTGGCTCGTTTGATGATCAGATTGCCAAGTTAGGACGGACTCCTCATACCGAGCTTTTGGATTTCAAGTCTATAAAGCCGCCTGAACAGGTAGCTGTCAATCTAAAGCTTGAGCCTTTAGAAAAGGTTATATTTATTCATCGTAGAAGATATGCAGATAATGAACCGATTGTTATGGTAAAAACATATCTTCCCTATACCAGGTGTAGCTTTGTTTTGGAGCATGATTTGGCAAATGAGTCTTTATATCCGATTTTATCGACGAATGAAGAAACAAGAATTTATAAAATTAAACGGTTAATTGAGGCTATAGATGCTAAGGCTTATGATATGAAGAATCTTAATATAAGCAGAGGCAAGGCCATTCAGCAGTTTATCTCTGTTGGATATAATGTATTTGATGAGCCTATTGAATACTCAATAGCCCGGTATAGGGGAGACAGAAATAGTTTTGAAGTTTTTATCGATGCAAATAATTCATATAATAAAGCACCAAAGCAATAGAGCACCAAAGCAATAGAGCACTAAAACAATAGAGCTTGGATTTGGAAATCATTTGGTTGGGAGGTTTATAATAAGTGGCAAAATATATATTAGCTCATGATTTAGGTACTTCAGGAGATAAAGCAACACTTTTTTCTGAAGACGGTAAAATGTTAGGAAGTGAAGTCACTGGTTATGAAACTTTTTATTTTAATAGTACGTGGGCGGAGCAAGATGCGCTGGACTGGTGGAAGGCTGTATGTAATTCAAGCAGAAGTTTGATAAATACATTAAAAATTGATGCTTCTGATATTGCAGCTGTTAGTTTCAGCGGACAGATGATGGGATGCCTTTGCGTGGATCAATATGGCAATCCGCTGAGGAGGTCGATTATTTGGGCTGATCAGCGTGCGCAAAAGCAGGCGGCACAAATCAGTGAACATATTAGCCAAAAGGATTTTTACCATATAGCAGGACACCGTAATACGGCATCCTACGGTATACAAAAGTTAATGTGGGTTCGTGATAATGAGCCGGAAATTTATGAGCGGACTTATAAAAGTCTGAATGCTAAAGATTTCATTGTGTACCGTCTTACCGGAAAATTTTATACAGAATATTCAGATGGAAACAGCAACGGATGTTTTGATTTATTAAATTTAAAATGGTCTGATCAAATTATTGAATATGCGGGGATTGATCCGGGTAAGCTCCCTGAGCTGAAACCGTCTACTTTTGTTGCAGGTGGTGTAACAAGGGAAGCTGCAGAAGCAACCGGTCTGGCAGTTGGTACGCCGGTTGTACTCGGAGGCGGGGACGGTGTTACCGCAAACGTTGGAGCCGGCTCCGTCAGCCCGGGTAAAACCTATTGCTGTATGGGAACATCCGCCTGGATAACTACTACATCGGAAAAGCCTGTATTTGACCGGGAGATGCGTACGGTTACCTGGGCTCATATTGTTCCGGGTTTATATGCTCCAAACGGAACGATGCAGTGTGCCGGCGGAGCATACAGCTGGTTAAAGAGTACAATATGTACAATGGAAGCTTATAATGCCAGGCTTCATGGAAAATCACCGTATGATTATATGAATGAACAGATTCAAAAAAGTCCCGTTGGCTCCAATGGGGTTATTTTTCTCCCTTACCTGTTGGGCGAGCGTGCTCCAAGATGGAATCCGAATGCCAGAGGTGCATTTATAGGATTGAAATCTGAAAATCAACGCTGTGATATATTAAGAAGTGTCCTGGAAGGGGTCACGATGAATCTTTCCATTGTTCTTGAAATTCTGCGTAAACAAGTAGAGATTAATGAAATAGTGGTAATCGGCGGAGGAGCTAAAGGAGCGGTATGGCGTCAGATTATGGCGGATATTTATAATGCAAAAATCCTTGTGCCGACTTTGCTGGAAGAAGCTGGTTCTATGGGTGCTGCTGTAACAGGAGGAGTAGGGGTGGGATTATTTAAGGATTTTAATGTTATTGATAAGTTTTTGGAAATTAACACTGTGCATATGCCGGATAAAGATGCTGCAGCAGCCTATCAGCCGGTTAAAGAATTGTTTGATGATTGTTATTTTGCGCTTGAGAAAGTCTTTACGAAAATGTCAAAGTAATCCATGGTTGGAAACAGATATAATAAACGCAGCATACATTACAGAAAGGAGATATATAATGTCATTCGTTACTACGGAACAAATGTTATTAGATGCTCAGGCTGGAGGATATGCTGTAGGGGCATTTAATGTTGAAAATATGGAAATGGTACAGGCTGTAGTGGCGGCAGCGGAGGAATTAAAAGCGCCTGTTATTATGCAGACAACACCATCAACGATAAAGTATGCAGGTTTTTACTATTATTCAATGTCAAAAGCAGCTGCTGAGGCAGCAAGTGTTCCGGTTGCTGTTCATTTGGATCATGGGGACAGTTTTGAATTGGTTATGCAGGCATTAAGAGCAGGTTATACTTCAATTATGATAGATGGCTCCCATAATACATTTGAAGATAATATAGCTTTATCAAAGAAAGTTGTAGATGCCTGCAGTCCTATAAAAGTCCCCGTTGAAGCGGAGCTGGGTAAAGTAGGCGGAAAAGAGGATGACCTGGAAGGGGGGACCGGAGGATATACGGATCCATATAAGGCAAAGGAATTTGTGGAGAGGACAAAAGCTTCCTCCTTAGCGGTGGCCATTGGGACAGCTCATGGAGTATACGCCGGTACACCTAAATTAGACTTTAATCGTTTGAGCGAAATACGTAAAAGTGTAGATATTCCATTGGTGCTTCATGGAGCCTCCGGTTTATCGGCTGAAGACGTAATGGAAAGTATTAAAAGAGGAATTTGCAAAGTGAATTTTGCAACTGAGCTTCGAATTGCATTCAGTAATGGAGTAAAAGAGTTCCTGAAAAAATTTCCAGATGCTTTTGATCCCAAAAAATACAATGCGGTGGGACGGGAAAATGTAAAGCAATTGGTTATGAACCGTATGAAAATTTGTGGATGTTTGGGAAAAGCAATGAGGTAATATTATGAAAGATTTATTATTGGGCATTGATATAGGAACATCTGCCTGCAAGATTGCAGTTTTTGATAAAAAAGGGAATGTACAGGCGCAGTCTAAACAGGATTGTAAGCTATACTATCCGAATCCGGGATGGGTGGAACAAAACCCTGAAGAATGGTGGAACAGTATTTGTATTGGGATTAAGGATTGTATTGCAAAAGCCGATATTATTCCCTCACAGATAAGGGGCATCGGTATTGACGGGCAGGGATGGTCGGCAATTCCGGTAGACAGGGAAGGAAATTGCTTATATAATACTCCGATCTGGATGGATACAAGAGCAAAGGATATTGCCGGGCATGTAACAAATGATATAGGAGCCGATAACATTTTTAAAGTATCCGGCAATACGTTTCTGCCATCCTATACAACACCGAAAATGTTATGGTTTAAGGAGGCAAAACCGGAAATCTATAAAAAGACATATAAATTCTTACAAAGTAACAGTTATATCGGATACAAACTTACGGGTGTCATGTCTGCGGATAAATGCCAAAGTTATGGTATTCATTTTTATAATACAAAAACCTGTACTTATGATAAGGAACTGGCAAATGCAATGGGACTGTCAACTGATAAAGTCCCGGATATTTTTTCCTGTCATGATGTGATAGGCTGTGTAACAAAAAATGCTGCGGAAGTAACCGGATTAATGGAAGGAATACCTGTTGTTGCAGGAGGATTGGATGCGGCTTGCGGCACCTTGGGTGCGGGTGTTTATTATGCAAAGCAGACACAGATACAAGGTGGCCAGGCCGGAGGAATGAGTATTTGTGAGGATCAGCCGATTGCCCATCCTAAACTGATATTTGGTCCTCACGTGGTACCTGATTTATGGCTTCTGCAAGGCGGCACCGTTGGCGGAGGAGGAGTTTTACGGTGGTTTAAGCAGGAATTGGGCGAAGGAAAATCCTTTGATGAACTGACTGCTTTAGCGGAAGAAGTACCTTCGGGAGCCGACGGTGTTATATTTTTGCCTTTTATGTCGGGGGAACGCTGCCCTATTTGGAATCCTAATGCAAAAGCGGTTTTTTATGGATTGGGTTTCGATAAAACAAAAGGACACATGATTAGGGCTGCATTGGAAGGTGTTGTATTTTCAGTTGCCCATAATTTTAAAGAGGCAGAAGAGGCCGGAGTAAATATTAAAGAACTGGATTTAAGAGCTATGGGCGGTGCGGCAAACAGCAGGCTGTGGATGCAGATTTATGCTGATGTTACAGGATGCAGAATCAGTATTTCGTCTTCAGATACTGCAACGACACTTGGTGCCGCAATACTGGCAGGTGTAGGTACAGGTTTGTATCGTAATTTTAAAGAAGCGGTTGAGGATACGGTAAAAATCACAAGAGTGCAGGAACCTGATCAAATAAACCATGAAAAATATAAGAAATCAATGGAATTGTATTTAGAGCTGTGTGAGGCTTTAAAAGACACATTTAACAGATAGCTGGAAAGGAATTGATTTGTAATGAAAGCCGGAGTGCTGCATGCAAGAGAAGACATTAAATATGAAGAAATAGAAACACCCAAACCACAGGCAGGGCAGGTGTTGGTAAAGGTCAAATACACGGGAATCTGTGGGTCTGATCTGCCAAGAGTTTTTGGAGATGCTTCTCACTATTTTCCGAATATTTTGGGACATGAGTTTTCAGGTGTTGTTGCTGAATTAGGGGACCTCGTGACAAGTGTAAAAGCTG
>JAATEU010000390.1 GCA_015655565.1 Clostridiales bacterium | reverse complement strand
TTGCCGATGCAGCCATATTTCACAGTATTATTACAAATGATACCGGAGATGCTCTTTTTCTGAGTCATTTGCATTCCCACGGCTGCAAAGTTCAAATAGCACCCACCGCAAAGAAGTAAGAAAACCTGGCGCTGTCTTGTTTTGTAAAACAAATATCCGCCGCTTTAGTAAAGAATTGCTTTACCTGCTGCCTGAAAGAGTTCAATTTTATGATAAGCAACTTCTTTCATAGCTGCGATACATGGCGGCTGAATGGAGTTCGGCTCTCTAAGGCCTGCATCTTGCAGAATTTCACGCATCCTGTCAAAATAAGCCACTTTAATGTCACTGGAAATATTGATTTTGTTTATGCCAAGTATTACAGATTCACCGATTTCTTTATCCGGATTATTTGAACCGCCGTGGAGAACAAGCGGAATGGAAACTTTGCTCTTGATTTCTTTTAATAAATCCAGTTTCAATTCCGGTTTCATTCCCTTTGGATAAATGCCATGAGAAGTACCTATTGCTATTGCCAAAGTATCAACACCTGTAGCCTGTACAAACTTAACTGCATCTTCCGGATTAGTGTAGATAATCACATTTGCGCATGCCTCTGCTTCTGCGTCTGTAGAACCGATGGTTCCCAGTTCGCCTTCTACAGAAACATTTACTGCATGTGCCGCCTCAACAACTTTTTTACAAACCGCAATATTTTCTTCCATTGGAAGGCTTGATCCGTCAATCATAACGGAAGTAAATCCACTTTGAATTGCAATCAAAACCTGATCAAAAGATGCACCATGATCCAGGTGGATGCATACCGGTATCGTTGTTTTATTTGCTTTTTCAATAATTGCCTTAACCATTTCCACACCGGTATGGTTTAATTCATCCGGATGAATTGCAATAATAACCGGAGCTTGTTTCTCTTCTGATGCTTCAAAGATACCCTTCAGCATGGAATAATCGCTGATATTAAAAGCCGGTACCGCAAAATTATTCTTATTGGCTACAGCCAATAAATTTTTCATGTTCATTAACATTACAAATTACCTCCTGAATAAATATTATTTTTTGTCAGAGAATATCAACCAGACAGTACACTGGTATATTTCATTAACTCTTTACAGCCCCTGCTGTCATACCGGCAATAAAGTACCGCTGAAAAAAGAGGAATAAAATCAGAACCGGTAACGATCCAATTACACTCATTGCCATCATTTCATTCCATTGATAAGAATGCTGTCCCATCAGCATGTTAATACCAACGGGTACTGTCCGCATGTTATTTGTCTTTGTCAACGTCAATGCAAACAGATATTCATTCCATGCCTGCATAAACGTATACATTCCAACCGATATTAATCCCGGAACCGATATGGGTACCAATATTGTCCAAAGTGCTCTAAAGCGGGATCCTCCATCAATCATTACCGCTTCGTCCAAATCTTTTGGAAGCGTGTTCAGATATCCGGTTGTCATTAGTATCGCATACGGAAGTGTAAATAACATATAGGTTAGTATCAGTGCACCATAAGTGTTGTATAACTTCATTGCAACAATTAAACTTAAATATGGTATCAGCAACGTAATTGGAGGCACTGCCTGTACACTGATAATAAGCGTATTAAGCAGGCTTTTTCCCGGAAAATCAAATCTGCTGAAACTGTAGGAAGCCAAAATACTAATACCCAAGGTAAAAATAACTACAACAATTGCAATAAAATAACTGTTTATAAAAAAACGAACCTGCCCTGAGTTTTGTAATATAGCTGTATAAGCCTCCAAACTAAAGTTTTTCGAAATCCATATGGGCGGCCATGCAAAAATTTCCACATTAGGTTTAAAAGAACTTAATACCATCCACAGAATCGGAAATCCTGCAAACAAGGCACCAATCACAAGGGCAATGACAATTAATGCTTTTACATACCATTTTTTCTTTCCAGTCATGTTAGTCCCTCGCTTTCTGATGTCTTACGTAGAAAATTGCTATAATCGTACAGATTGCCAATACAATGCATGCACTGGCCGCGGCCTGGGAGTACTGATAACTGCTGAATCCCTGCTTATATATATAGGTACTCATCGTCTCCGTTGCATTAATCGGACCGCCGCCGGTGGTCATCCGGATCAATGCGAATTGCTGAATGGTCCATACAAAATCCAGCATAATAATGCTGATTAAGATTGGCTTTAACTGTGGAATTGTAATATACAGGAACTGTTTCGCCGCGTTTGCCCCATCCAGTGAGGATGCCTCATACAAATCTTCGGAAATACCCTGAAGACCAGCTAAAATACTAATCATATAAAACGGATATCCGGACCAGATATTAATACAGGTAACCGCAATAAGTGCAAGCTTTCTGGAACTCAGCCACTCAACATGCGAGTTGGAAAAATTCAGAACCTCCAGCAAATAATTTATGATACCATTCGGATTCAGCATCATTTTCCATAG
>JAATEU010000084.1 GCA_015655565.1 Clostridiales bacterium | reverse complement strand
TGAAGGACATAGGATGATTTCGCATAACTAATCAGTCACAATATTATCATATCATAATAAAAAGATTTTGAACAGATTTCATACATTGTTTGTGCCGGAAGGCGAAGCCGCCCGGCATGTCTGAAAGGTTGAAAGAAAATAGATTTAGAGAAAGGAATGCCGTCTTATGATTCTTTCAACCATATTTATTTATGGCAGTACCGCAGACGGGTCTGCGGTATGCAATGGGTGTAAATTATGAAACAGTTGACGAAATTCTTGAAGCCGTATACGAAGCTTCTGATTATAGGACCCATGTTTAAACTTTTTGAAGCAATTCTGGAATTATTTCTTCCTTTTTTTATGTCAAAAGTGATTGATGTAGGTGTAGCAAAGGGTGATAAAGGTTATATTATTGCCATGGGGGGAATTATGCTGGCAACAGCAATTATTGGTGTATGCTTTGCGTTAATCTGCCAGTACAGTGCATCTTTAGTTTCACAAGGTGTTGGCACGGATATACGGAATGCCATGTTTAAGCATATCGGTATCCTTTCCAATGCCGAACTTGATAAATTCGGTACGGCATCATTGATTAACAGGATTACTAATGATGTTAACCAGGTGCAGCTTGCGGTAGCTATGTTGATCCGGTTGGTTATCCGGGCGCCGTTTTTATGCATAGGAGGTTTAATAATGGCGTTTTTCTGGATATTAAGCTGTCGGTTATCATGATTATTGTTTTGCCTGTTTTTGTTTGCATTCTTTCCGTAACCATGATTAAAACGGTGCCTTTATATCGTTTGCTGCAAAAGAAATTAGATCAGATTGCCCTGGTTTTGCGGGAAAATTTAAGCGGAGTCCGTGTTATACGTGCATTTGCCAGGACGGATTATGAGAGAGACAGATTTGGAGTCCGTAATAAGGAATATTCGGATAATGCAATTAGAGTCGGGAAAGTATCCGCCTTATTAAATCCTTTGACAAGCCTGGTCATGAATTTTGCCATAGGTGCCATTATATGGTTTGGCGGAGTCAGGGTCAATGTGGGAAGTATGGCTACCGGTGAAGTGATTGCTTTTATTGGTTATGTGACGCAGATTCTAGCCGCTTTAATTGTTATATCGAATTTAGTTGTTATTTTTACGAAAGCTTATGCTTCAGCCGGCAGGGTAATTGAAGTTTTTGAGACTAAAGCAAGTATTGTAAGTCCCGGGACCGTGGATAATCCGGAAAATGCTGTCCGGGATATTGTTGTGGAATTTAAGGATGTTTCCATGTCCTATAAAGCGACGGATAAAACAGGAAACAAAAAGGACACCGGTACCGATGCATTCGATATATCAGGTACTGCCGGCAATGTAAACGGTGAGAAAGACACGGAAGATGACAGGTATAATATTATTCACATTTCCTTTTGTGTAAAACGCGGCGATACCATAGGTATTATCGGCGGAACAGGTTCAGGAAAGTCAACGGTGGTTAATTTGATTTCAAGGTTTTATGATGCAGATAAAGGAAGTGTATTGGTGGACGGCATTGATGTCAGGGAATATGGCTTGGATGCATTAAGGAATAAAATCGGCATGGTGCCCCAAAAGACGGTATTATTTACCGGTACCATAGCAGAGAACATTCGTTGGGGAAAAGAGGATGCTACGGAAGAAGAAGTACGCATGGCTGCTGGTATAGCACAGGCCTCTGAGTTTATTGAACAGTTGCCGGATGGATATGAAACCAGCATATTAAGGGGAGGCGTAAATGTTTCCGGCGGGCAGAGACAGCGTATTACCATTGCCAGGGCCTTAGTGCGGAAGCCGGAGATCCTCATTCTGGACGACAGCTTTAATGCCCTGGATTTTGTTACCGATGCAGCCCTGCGTAAGGCGCTTAAGCTTTATACTAAGGACATGACTACCTTTATTGTGTCCCAGAGGGCCAGTACCATCCGTAATGCAGATCAGATTATTGTGTTAAACGAAGGCGAAATTGCAGGTATTGGAAAACACTCTGAGTTACTTAAAGATTGTGATGTATACAGTGAAATCTGCCAGTCGCAGGAAATGCAGAGCAGCATACAACGGGAGTTAAGGAGGAATTCAGAATGAAGAAGTCAATCATAAAACGGCTATGGGGCTATATGGGAAAATATAGAGCCCAGCTTATTGTTGTTTTTATATTTGCTATCCTTGGAAATACGTTATCAATTTTCAGCCCCCTTCTTACCGGTCAGGCAATTGATAAAATTATTGGTGTGGCTCAGGTTGATTTTAAAGGATTGATAAAGATTATTATTCTGCTGTCAGTTATTTATGTTTTCAGCGGCCTGTTCCAGTGGCTTATGTCGGTGGTAAGCAGTGTTGCGGCCAATAATACCATCCATGATATCAGGAAGGAAGCTTTTGATAAGTTAAATACCCTGCCGCTTAAATATTTTGACGGTGCGGCACATGGTGATATTATCAGCAGGTTAACGAATGATATTGATGCTGTTTCCGACGGCCTGTTTCAGGGAATAACACAAGTAATGTCGGCAGCAGTGATTATTGCAGGATGTTTTATCTTTATGCTGACCATCAGCCCGGTAATTACCTTAACGGTAGTATTCATTACACCATTATGCTTTTTTATTGCGGCCTTTATAGCCCGGCATTCCAGAAGGATGTTTGCCGAGCAGTCTAAAACGGTAGGAGAGTTAAATGGGTATGTAGAAGAAATCATTGGCAATCAAAAAATAGTGAAAGCTTTTAGTTATGAAGAAAAATCCCTGGAGCAGTTCCGGGAAATTAATAACAGACTTTATAAAGCCGGGCAAAAGGCCCAATGGTATTCTTCCCTGACCAATCCAACCACCAGGCTGGTAAACAATGCAGCTTATGTTGCGGTAACCGTGATTGGCGGCTTTATGGCATTATCAGGCCGTTTATCCGTTGGTAATATTGCAAGTTTTTTAATTTATTCCAATCAATTCGCCAAGCCTATTAATGAAATAACCTCCATTGCCTCCCAGATACAGTCAGCCTTTGCTTCTGCAGAAAGAGTATTTGCATTATTGGATTTGGAAAGGGAGAAACCGGCCCTGATACCGGAAGAGGATTTAACAAATTGTGAAGGCACGGTGAGCTTTAAGCAGGTAAGTTTTTCTTACCGGCCTGAAGTACCTCTGATTAAAAATCTGAATCTTAAGGTGGACAAGGGTAATATGATTGCCATTGTAGGACCTACGGGTTCCGGTAAAACCACTCTGGTGAACCTGCTGATGCGCTTTTATGATGTAAATTCCGGTGAAATCAGGATAGATGGAAAGGATATCTGTCATATTAACAGGGATAATCTTAGAAAGGCCATTGGCATGGTTTTGCAGGAAAGCTGGTTATTCTCCGGTACCGTTGCTGAAAATATTGCATACGGCAGACCTGAGGCGGCAGGGGAGGATATTGTAAAAGCAGCCAAAGCAGCCAGGGCCCACGGCTTTATTAAACGGCTTCCAAAAGGATATGATACCATGATTGACGAAGACGGAGGTAATTTATCACAAGGGCAGAAACAGCTTTTGACCATAGCCAGAGTAATTCTTATTGATCCGCCCATGCTGATTTTAGATGAAGCAACAAGCAGTATAGATACCAGGACAGAGATTAATATCCAAAAAGCCTTTACCAAGATGATGGAAGGCAGAACCAGTTTTGTTATAGCTCACCGGCTTTCTACCATTAAGGAGGCAGATACCATTCTGGTATTGCAGCAGGGAGACATAGTTGAGCAGGGCAGCCATGAGGAGCTATTAGATAAAAAAGGATTTTATTATACACTTTATCAGAGTCAATTTGCAGTTTAATAGTTTTGAAACAGTTTTGACATAAGAATAACACAATCATTTTTTATGTTAAATTTACTTGGTTTGCATGAATAATTTCCAAGTTCACCAAGTGAATTTCCCTGGTATTAAGAAAATCATAAGTATAAGGAGTAAAGGATGACCCGAATAATCACTGAATGCAAATTACGGAAGATGATTATCTTATGTATCGGCTGCTTGTTTCTTGGATTTTTTATTATGAAGTTAACTACATCTGCAAAATTGGGACTCCCTTATTATATTAAGGTTAATAAGCAGCAGAATTGCGTAACAATATACGAAAAAGATAAAAACGGAAACTATACGGTGCCGGTGAAAGCTATGGTCTGTTCTACCGGTCCTGATACGCCGCTGGGTACATATAATACTCTGATAAAATACAGGTGGAAGCTGCTGATGGGGGATGTATGGGGACAATATTCCACACGTATCGTAGACGGTATTTTATTTCATTCCGTCTGGTACTATGAAATGGACAATACTACTTTGTCGGCAACCCAGTTTAATAAATTGGGAATGTCTGCTTCCCATGGCTGTATCCGGCTTAATGTTGCGGATGTAAAATGGATTTATGACAATTGTCCGGTTGGGACAACCGTTGAGATCTATAATGCAAAGGAACCGGGGTCCTTAGGAAAACCGGAAACGATTAAAATTCCGGCAGGAACCGGTTGGGACCCGACAGATCCAAGCAAGGACAATCCTTATAACGGAAAAACTCCGGCAATCAAAGGGGCGGCTGATAAAACCATAACCTGGGGAACAATAACGGACTTATTAAAAGGAGTGAAAGCTGTTTCAACAACGGGAACCGATATTACTTCAAAGATAAATGCAGAAGGCAAAGTTGATATATACAAAGCAGGCAAATATAAGGTAAAATACAGTGTTACGGATGCAATTGGCAGATCCGCAAAAAAGACGGTGACCTATACCGTAAATGAATGCAAAGAAAAGCCCAGAATTGAAGGTGTTACGGATAGAAGCACCGGTTCGGATACCGTAATTGACCGGAAGTATGCACTTAAGGGTGTAACTGCATATTTATCCACAAAAAAGCTGTCCGCTGCTGATATTAAAGTCAACATTATTAAGAAATCCGATGATACCTATACCATAGAATATTCCATTAAAGCACAGAATAAATTAACGGGCAAGGCCGAAGCTACGGTAAGCATTGACAGGACACCGCCTGTAATAGAAGGTATTTCATTCAAAGAAATTACCTTAAAACAGTTGGAAGCAGGTAAAGATACAATAATTAAGCTGGCGCGAAAGGGGATCAAGGTAAAGGATGACTTTTCAAAAATAAGTGCGGATAAAGTTAAAATTACAGTAAAAGCAAAAGAAGATTATGCATATATGGTAACTTATAAAGTATCCGACGATGCAGGCAACACAACCAGTGAGACGGTACAATTTACTTACTTTGCCGATATCAGGATTGACGGCATCATGAATCATGGCGATCTTCCATACGGAACAGCCATAACTGAGGATTATGTAAAAGAAGGAATTATGGCAGTCAATAGTGACAATGTAGAATGTACGGATCTAATTACGGTTGAAATAACCGGTTCGGGCAACGGAGTATATAAGGTTACTTATTCTATTCCAAATAGTGACGGAACCATTTTAACCGTTGCAAGTTATTATACTGTTAAGACAGAACCGGAGGAGGCAGACGGTTTAACTGATGCGGAAGCGGGCTCCGTTAATGAAGTAGATGGAGATAATGCCGGAGATACCGGTACGGAGCCGGATAGCAGGAAGGATTCGGAAACGGCAGTTGATGGAACGAGCAGGAATTAACTGTTCCAGTTTATTTGGGCAGGACAGACGCAGGAAGGATTGTCACCCGGAAAGGAAGATTCTGCATTTTTCAGATTCTGCAATTTGTCACGACAAACGCATGAATCAAAGCTATATCACTTATGAAATTGAAGTTATTCTGTATGTGATGATACTTAAAAATGTATGTTCCATTGAATCCATGCAAGAGATGATAGAAGATTTCAATGAGGATGACTGTGTAAAAAATATCTACAAAATACTGAGACTGGAAGAAAAGGAATATCTGCCCCACTATGTAACCATAAATGAATGCCTATCCAGACTTGATACAACAGAATTGGAAAAGATACGCAAAGGGATGGTATACAACCTGATTCGAAAAAAGAGTTTTGATGAGAGTAAATTTTTAGGGAGCTATTGGCTGGTGATAGTAGATGCAACCCAGTTATTCTGTTTTCGGAAACGGCATTGTGAACATTGTTTGACCAAGACAATGAACAAGGGGACAGAAGAAGAAAAGACAATCTACTATCATCAGGTACTGGAAGCAAAGATAGTGTTAGGGGATGATTTAGTCATTAGTATAGCTACCGAATTTATAGAAAATGAGACAGAAAACGTAAGTAAACAGGATTGTGAAAGGACATCCTTTAAACGTTTGGCAGAATCTTTAAAGAGGATGTATCCCATAATGCCAATCTGTTTATTGGGAGACAGCCTGTATGCATGTGAGCCTATATTTGAAGTATGCCGAAAGAACAAGTGGGAGTTTCTGATACGGTATAAAGATGGAAGCATCCCGACTCTGGCAGAAGAATATGAGGAAATAAAAGGGATGGGGGAAACAGAAGAAGAGGTTGTAGAGTCTGGATTATAATGCAATGAAGAATCATTATTTGTTGACGCAGTTGGCGGATGTGTTGCTGCAATTATATGAAAATGGAATAAAGAATATAAAACTCATAAAGAGGACGCTGAAGAAAATATCAGAAGGGCTGTTAGAATGTTTGAAGAAACAGAGTTTGACAGAAGAAGACTTAAAATACGATAGAATGCAGATACGCAAGGACAATCCTTAAGGTAAGAAAAAAACAGGGAGGTGAGGTGCAGTCAAAGACCGTGAAAAGTGAAGTTATCCACATAAAAGGTTAAGGAGGTCCTATCTGCCTATAAGATGTGGATAACTTTCTTATTATTTTATAATTATGGGGAAAAGTAGAAAAGATATCTGATGAGTGAGTTAGCGTGTATTTTTGTTAGATTTACCTTGCAGAGCTGCATATACGCAGGATAAACTTATAAAGTTACGAAAATGTTAAATGAAAAGGGCAAGTATGATTAAGGATTATAGAAATGAATCTTATACCCGCCATCTTCTTGGTGATGTAGTCATGATTACTTTCTTTGCAGTGATTGCCAATGCGGATGATTGGGC
>JAATEU010000232.1 GCA_015655565.1 Clostridiales bacterium | reverse complement strand
GGAAATTCAGGCAAGCAATTAATACATATATCAGCTTGTGGGTACACTGGCATGCATCTTACACTTTGCATTAACAATACGCTGCTTTATGAAAATTTCTCCATGACCTCGTTGGAACTGTCCAAAAATTTAATGACTGCTTTCATTTCATCTGCCGTCATTTCTGATACACAAGAAAAGAAAGCTGCGGCAGCATCTTGCTGATGACTTGCCAAAAGGCCGGAAATTTTCATTCCTTCATTTGTCAGAAAGAGTTTAGAACGTTTTCTATCTGCGGGATCTTCCTCTTTTTTCACAAGTCCTTTTTCTTCCAATTTATTGATTGTTTTATGAATGACAGCTCGTGTAACATTGAACCTTCGGGCAATTTCAGAAGTAAAAATGCTCGGTTCATCTGCGATAATTTTCAAAATATGGCTTTCACCTCGGTAAAACACCTGTCCATCTTCCAACTGTGTTTTATTAACCTTTGCATTTGATATTTTTTCAATAAACTCGATTGTTTTTATAATAACCGCTTCAGACAGCATATCCATTTCCTTTTCACTCATTTCACATCACTTCCTTTCAAGTATAATTCCTTCTATCGTTGTATTCTTAGCATACAACTTTGACAATTGTATGTCAAGCATACAATTAAGCTTTTTTCCTTTTCTTACTTATGCAGATAATCGAAAATAGACAAATTTAAGACACTGAAAAACAATAGATGGCATCTGGCATAGTGTAAGGCTTCAGATTATTACAAGCATTAACTGCACAAAAAAGTCAGATTATTTCTACGTCTATTATCTTTTTTAATAACTATCTGCATTTCCTAAATGCATAATCTAATAATACACTTGACCTTAACCGGTCTTTTATTCTATTATTAACTCTTTCCGCTTCGCGGCAAAGTGTCCCGTGGACGCTCCCGCGGGGGAACGCCCCTGCGGTGGGCTTCGGCCTGCCGGAAACACGCTTGCCGCCGCATTCGCATTCCTCACAGGCCGCAAAAAGACGGAGCGTGTGTCCACACTCCGTCTTTTTGATGGTGCGCCGCCGATCCGCTACACCCGGAAACGGCGGCGAGGAGGAATGATGAAGCACAGCGTTTTCCATTCCATCGTTGCAGTCAAGAGAAAACTGCGCCTTGTAGCAGTATGTGCGCCGCCTGTATGCTTCCTGCTGCCTGTCGGCAGCTTTCATTGCTTCCAGCATTTCTTCCGTGTTTTCCACGAATATATCTTCGTTGCACCACGGGTAAAAATCCCGCAGGTTGATTTTTGGCATTTTAATTCCTCCGTTCCGATTTTTTAGGGATGGGCAATCGAAACGGAGCGCGGCGGCGAACGACAGCCGGGGCAGTATGGCACTTCGGGCCAACTTACCGAAGTTAGCTATGATAAATATTTTATTCATCGTTGCTGTTTTTGTATTTTAATCAAAAACATTGAGCTAAGGCTTATAGCAATCACAGCCGTTAGAATAATCGCCCCTATTGCCAGTAGATTATTGCTAAACAAAAACCCGAAACCCGAAAGTGCTCCCGAAGTCGGGACAAACAGGAAAAGGTTAAACGCTAACGGATCATCAGTATAGACACCTATCCATGAAATTATTGCACTAATAAAGGTGAGTATCCAATATATAGCCGTGTATAACATAAACCTGTAATTCTTACGTCCCAAAGCAAATAAAAGGCACCATATCAAGATTGCACAGATCGTCACAATCGCATTTTCTAAAGTATATCCACCAAAAACAAAGCTCTCAAAATTCAGACACAGGCCGCCAATGATTGCAATTAAAGATACAATTACAAGTATAACCGTCTTTGATTTTTTAGAGTGATGGTTTTCCGCTTGATAATCACCTCTCATAATCTTTTTCAGCTTTATAAAACTTGTCAAATAACTTGCGTATAGTGCTAATATTAAGCCGGATAGGAGCAATCCAGATATAAACGTGGAAAGAAATAATGGAGCTATCCGAAATGTAAATAGAGTAATGCCTATGAAGAACGAAACCAATACCATAAGAGCAGATAAAGGAATGAGTTGAAGTAACTTGCGTTTTACAATTTTCCAACACATCACAGCTTTTGTTTCTCTATCGCTGAATAGTTTACTTTCATTTTCATTACAGAGCGACGTTTGCTTTGAAAAATAAAACCTGCCGTTCTTTTCAGTGATGAATTGCCATCCGAAATCGACAAATAATTGGATATACTCATCCCTTTGTTGCTCATTAGGATTAAAGTCTATTTGATAAGAAACAGCCTCCTGTTCGCTTTTCTCAAAGGTATATTTGTTGCCCTTAACAGAAATCAGCCGCCATCCATCTGACTGGGAGGAAGTCAAAAAATCCTGCTCCTCCTCAAAATCAGAGATATTAAAATGCCGTTTAATAGTTTTATATTCCCTCATTACGACTTCCCCCCAGTCTGTATATTTTTATACAATCTTTCAATTCGTTGAAGTTCAAGTTCTAATACTTCATTTCCTAAATCAGTTATTTTGTAATATTTGCGCTTGTTTTCTGGTTTAGTAAAAACGATTAGCCCGTCCTTTTCCATTTTTGATAAACTGGTATAAACTGTACCTGCACCCAAAGTAATTTCGCCATTCGTAAGTTCTTTCACATATTGCATGATGTTGTAGCCGTGCATTTCATCTTGCAAGGCGAACAAAATATAAAAACTCGTCTCGGTCATCGGGACATAAAATCTCTTAATTCTCTTGTCCATAAATCTCCCCTTTGTATAGCGTAGTGCGCTATATAAATTATAGAGCACTACGCTATATATGTCAATAAGATAAAGAACGTTCTTTTTAGACGTTCTTTTTCTTATACATTATTCATCTGCTGGCTGTCTATCGTGTTTTACTGTTATTGAAGCGTTGCTTCCTTATGCACCCTGCCCATTATCGGGTGGCCAACAACAGCGCGTAGCCATTGCCCGTGCGTTGATAAACGAACCGGAATCCCTGCACACCCATATTAAAAGATATGTTCATACAATTTTTCGTAAGTGAGCCGGCAAAGGTGCGACGATGGATCTGCATCATAAAACCTTCATTTTGGTATAACTTGTGTATGACGCATCATGGCATTTTTTAATATCATATATTTTACTGAGCATATGAATCATCGTCAAACCTATCTTTTCTTATATCCAAAAAATAAATTTCCTGCGGGTTGACAGTAAAGATATCCGGCTGATTATTTATAGCGGCATATTTTTGCCATCCTATGGTTTTATCATTACCGATCGATAATTTGTAGTTACCCGAATTTGTTTGAACCTCAATTAAGTAATCAGGGTTGATTAAACCAAACTTCTCCTCCGATATTGTTCCGTTTTCAACAAACTCAACAATTTGCACAGTAGTCAAAGCGTTTTTAATGAATTTTACAAATTTTTCGTCAGCAGTTTTTTTTACGGGATATGTGATCTGAATACCCGTTTGTGTTTTTTCCAAAGTAAATATAGGTTCCTCTTTTCTAAACAAGCTGATACTTTTGTATTCTTCCCAATCAGAAGGAAATAAAGCTTTACTTTTTAACGCATAGGAACTGATGCTCATGTCTGCTATGGTTTCACTATTGGCAAGCTTATATATCGTATCATCAAAATCCGTTTTAAAATAGCTGCCTTGTTCACCGGGCGTATTGCCGCCTAAATAAAATTTTATCTTTTTATTATCACCATATAAAATAATCGCTTCTGCCTGAGGCTCGCTTAAACCGTATTTTGTTAAGTCTTTGCAATCTTTTTCAATTTCAGTTTCAGCAACCACTTCAAAAAATCCCTTTAAATTAAGATTAATAATTGCTTGAGTGCTCACTAAATTCTCCGGTCTTAAAATGATCCAATTTTCATTATCTCTTGAATATTCAAAGGTTCCGTTTTTGTTTATTAATTTTATATTTTGAACGCT
>JAATEU010000544.1 GCA_015655565.1 Clostridiales bacterium | reverse complement strand
TTTGAATTAAAAAGAATCTGCCGCTCTCACGGAAGCTATATAAGAAACCTTCTAAAGGAAGGACAGGAGACCATCAGAGGGCGCTAGTAAGTCGGTTCATGTTGCTGCAGGACGAACACAGGAAGGAAGATACATGGGATACCGGAAAGTTCAGTGTTCATAAAATGTTCATTCATGCGTTTGCCGTGGATGTTACTAAGAAAAATATTGTTTTCTAATATTTTTTAGTTTATACTATAATTTGGAAGATACATAGAGGGTTTCATGAGGGATTATTCTTTAGGAATGAGGGGATTAGAAAGGTGGAATTAATCAATGACAGCTTCAACTGAAAAGATGCCTGCGTTATTTGTAGGTCATGGATCTCCCATGAATGCTATTGAAGAAAATAATTTTACAAAAAAATGGGAAAAAATAACTGCTGAAATTCCAAAGCCCGAAGCAATACTGGCAATTTCAGCCCATTGGTATACGGAAGGAACCAGGATAACAGATAGTGCCCAGCCCAAAATAGTGTATGACATGTATGGATTTCCGGATGAATTGTATGAAGTGGTGTATGATGCAAAAGGTTCACCTGAACTGGCCCGTCAGACAATAGGTTTAATCAACAGAGAGGTAAAAATCGATAACAGCTGGGGTTACGACCATGGTGCATGGGTGGTGCTTCGTAAAATGTACCCGGAGGCAGATATACCTGTAATCCAGCTAAGTGTGGACAGCCATGCAGATGCAGAGTCACATTTTAAATTAGGACGGGAAATAAGTATCCTTAGAGAAAAAGGGGTATTAATATTAGGCAGCGGAAATGTTGTTCATAATCTTTCACGAATAAACTGGGAAGAGGAAAGCGGCTATCCATGGGCAATGGAGTTTGATAACTATATAAAAAATAAAATTATAAAAAGGCAATATCAGGATGTTATTAATTATAAAACCGCGGGAAAATCTTCAGCGTCAGCTTTCGTAACACCGGATCATTTTTATCCGCTGCTCTGTGTATTAGGCGCTTCCAGGGAAGAAGACAGGCTTTCGGTTTTTAATGATTCCTGTACAATGGGCTCTTTGTCAATGACAAGCTATTTATTTAAATAAGCTGCTTGTGATTTATGAGTTTGTATTGCAATACGGGAAAGAAAGCCTGAAAATTATCATATGAACAGGCAGCGGCAGCGGATCTGGAATATCCGCTCTGACAAAGGGAGAACTGATATCATGGAGGGACAAAGAAAAATATGGCTGGAGGCCATGTTAAAAATAGCGGCTCCGGTTTTGGAGGCATTAAGTGAAAAAAAGCTAAAGGAAAAATTCCCCTTACAATTTCATGAAGAGAGGAAATTTTATGCGCCTTTGGAAGCATTTGCAAGACTGTCTTGTGGTATGGCGCCCTGGATTGAATTAGAGGGATTAACCGGCAAAGAGAAAGAGAAACAGGCATACTACAAAAAATTAATGATTCTATCCATAGATGCCGCTACAGATCCTGATTCACCGGATTATATGAATTTCGGGACAGAAGGCGGACAGCCCTTGGTGGATGCGGCATTTTTATCACATGGTTTGCTTAGGGCGCCCGGACAGCTGCTCTCTGCGTTAGATGTGCGTGTAAAAGGCAACTTAATAAATGCATTGAAGATGACCCGCCGTATTGCTGCCAGTGGCAGTAACTGGCTGTTTTTTTCTGCCATGGTAGAGGCGGCGCTTTATCTTCTGGGAGAACCGGATTATGATAAGATGCGTATAGGCTATGCGGTTGATATGTTTGAAGAGTGGTATCAAGGCGATGGTGTATATGGGGATGGCAGGGAATTCCACTGGGACTATTATAATAGTTTTGTGATTCAGCCTATGTATGTAGATATTATCACCCTTTTTGAGCACAATCCTGATCGATATGAAAAATTAAAGCCAAAAGTATTGGCAAGAGCATCAAGATATGCAACGGTACTGGAAAGATTAATTGCGCCGGATGGGACTTACCCCATTATAGGCCGTTCTGTTACTTATCGTTTTGGTGCATTTCAGATGCTGTCCCAGGCTGCGCTGGAGCATATGTTAGAAGAAAGCGTTAAGCCGGCCCAAGTGCGCTGCG
>JAATEU010000620.1 GCA_015655565.1 Clostridiales bacterium | reverse complement strand
GAAAGCGGCCTTTGAGAAGGAAATAGAAAAGATAGTAAATACTTTAAAAGATGAGAACCAATTAGAGGCCGTCATGGATTTTGCACATAAAGCAAAGAAATCTGCTGATGAGAGAAATAAAAGGCTGCTGCCTGATATTATTAAAACGAGGAATCTGGAATCCGGGGATTTCCTGTTAATAAAACAAGAAGATTTTTTTGTGGGAGGGCTTAAAGAATGGAAAATGTAGTATTTGTCATAGGCCATGTTAATCCGGATACGGATTCCATATGCTCTGCCATTGCCTACGCGAAGCTGAAACGAATTATTACCGGGGGTGAATATAAAGCAAAAAGGGCGGGACAGATTAATTCTGAAACAAGATTTGTACTGGAACGGTTTGGAGTCCCTGCCCCCAGTTATTTATCCGATATACGCCCCCAGGTTAAGGACATTGAGATCCGAAGGACGGAGGGTGTAGACAGAGGCATATCCTTAAAAACAGCTTGGTCCTTCATGAGAAAAAATAATGTGGTAACCCTGCCCATTGTGGATGAAAACAATTATCTGGAGGGTTTAATTACAATTGGTGATATTGCAAAGTCTTATATGGATGTTTACGATAACCGTATATTAACCAAGGCGGAAACACCCTGCATTAACATAATTGATACCTTGGAGGGAGAACTTGTTATTGGCAGTTCGGAAGCTTATTTTACGGAAGGGAAGGTTCTTATTGCCGCGGCAAATCCGGATCTGATGGAAAATTACATTGAAAAAGGGGATATTGTTATTTTGGGAAACCGGTATGAATCTCAGCTGTGTGCCATAGAAATGAATGCAAAGTGCATTATTGTATGTGACGGGACAAAGGTATCAAAAACCATAATAAAAATGGCCCAGAATAACGGTTGTATTATAATACGGACACCATATGATACATTTACGGCGGCAAGGTTTATTAACCAAAGCATACCGATCCGGTTTTTTATGACCAATCAGGAATTAATAACCTTTACTACAGATGATTATATTGAAGATATCAGAGGAATCATGGCAAAAAAGCGTCATAGGGATTTTCCGGTATTAAATAAAGACGGAAATTACTGTGGAATGATTTCGAGGAGGAATCTATTGGGCGCCAGAAGGAAAAAGGTCATATTGGTAGATCATAATGAAATGTCACAGGCTGTGGATGGACTGGAAGATGCAGAAATATTGGAAATCATTGACCACCACCGTTTAGGGAGCTTAGAAACCATAAGCCCGGTATATTTCCGTAACCAGCCCCTTGGCTGTACCGCTACCATTATATATCAGATGTACCGTGAAAACGGCATTGAAGTAGAACCTCACATAGCAGGATTGCTATGTTCTGCTATTCTTTCAGATACTTTAGCATACCGTTCCCCAACCTGTACTGACATCGACCGCATATCTGCAGAGGAACTTGCCGGGAAGGCGGGTATTCAGGTAGAAGAATATGCAAAAGAAATGTTTGCAGCAGGAAGTAATCTGACTTTAAATTCGCCGGAAGAAATCTTTTATCAGGATTTCAAAAAATTTACGGCCGGTGATCTTACTTTTGGAGTCGGCCAAATTAATTCCATGAATCAGGACGAACTGGAAGCAATTAAGGAAAAGCTGCTTCCATATATGCAGAAGGCCTATTATGACCATAGAGTAGATATGTTGTTTTTTATGCTTACCAATATAATTGAAAGTTCGACTGAGCTGCTTTATCAGGGAGCCGGCGCAAAGGAATTGCTTCTGAATGCGTCTAAACTTAAGGATAACGGTATTATCTGCCTGAAGGAAGTCGTATCAAGGAAAAAACAGCTGATTCCTGCTTTAATGTTTTCCCTGCAGCAGGATAACGTTTAAATTTTGAATTGCAGTTGGACGTCCTTTTTCAGATTTTTACCTCCCCGGGACTTTACATTCTGTGTTATGGTCAATATATAAGATTTATTTTCCGTGTAAGGTTCCAAGGGTTCAATTTCTATGTATTGATTGATCGAATCGTAGCGGATGCGGGTTTTAAGAGGCATCTGATTCAGGGAAGTTACATATAGGTTTTTATTATTAACGGTGGCCGGATTTAAGGGAGCGGAAAACTTAACACGCCATACAAAGTTTCCTGTCCGGAATTTTAATGATTGTTTTACTTTATCTTGTACCTCATCAGAAACGGATTCAATATTAAGAAAATTACTCTTCATAACTGCCACCTCAAAATTTCATCTTAAAATGTTTTAGTCTTTATCAGTTTATCATTACTGATAAAGATTAACAGGATTATATTTATTATAAATCTATTATACTATATTAAAAGAAAATAGCATAGTAATTAATTTTAATTTAGTAATTGCACCTTAATTTTGCAGCTATCCCCATGAGTGCACACGGAGGGGCAGTATGAAGAATATCTTGTATATTTCACATCCTGATTTGAGACCGTGCCATGGGGCAGGCAAAAAAATTTTTTCAAATGCATATTCATGGATAATATAATCAGAGATTGTATATCCGGAAAAGAGGGTTAAATGAAAAAGGAATTCTGGAAATCCGGTAATATGCTGTATCCGCTGCCGGCTGTTATGGTAAGCTGCCAAAAACAGGAAGATAAACCCAATATTATTACGGCAGCCTGGACGGGTACCATATGTACGAATCCTGCCATGGTATATATATCCATAAGGCCCGGGCGTTTATCTTATGAAATCATAAAAGAAACCGGTGAGTTTGTAATTAACTTAACAACTAAAAATTTGGTAAGAGCGGTAGATTATTGCGGAGTAAAATCCGGCAGGGATGTAGATAAATTTAAAGAAATGAAGTTAACACCGGTTCCGGCAGAAATTGTAAATGCCCCATTAATTGGGGAATCGCCCGTTAATATAGAATGCAGGGTTAAGCAGGTAGTAAAATTAGGTTCCCATGATATGTTTGTGGCAGATGTTTTAGGTGTTCATGTGGATTCCTCTTATATGGATCAAAAGGGTAAGTTTGATTTAAATAAAGCGGAACCTATCGTTTATTCCCATGGAGAGTATTATGGGTTAGGCGGATTATTGGGGCATTTTGGTTATAGTATTAAAAAAAATTAACTGTTTAATATATTGAAAATAGGAAAAAATATAAAAAATACTTGGCGGGGTGAACGAAAGATGGTATAATCAGTTCATTATGTGCGAAAGGACATATTGGGTATGAAGAACATAATATTAATGGGCATGCCTGCTGCCGGGAAAAGTACCATAGGTGTTATTCTTGCTAAAGTTCTGGGATATCAATTTCTGGATTCTGATTTATTAATACAGGAGCAGGAAAAATGTTTATTAAGGGATATTATTGAAAAAAAAGGGCTGCAGGGTTTTATTGCCATAGAAAATCAGGTCAACTGTGATATTGCGGTTGAAAGTACGGTAATTGCCACGGGCGGAAGTATTATATATAGTGCAGAGGCAATGGAACACTTAAGGGAAATCGGTATTGTAGTATATATTAAACTAAGCTACAAAACAATTAAGGACCGGCTGGGAAATATTAAACAGAGAGGGGTTGTTTTTAAAGAAGGACAGACTTTAAAATCTTTGTATGAGGAACGTTGTCCTTTATATGAAAAAAATGCCCATCTGATTGTTAATGGTGAGGGACTGAAGGTGGAAACCCTCATGGAAAAGATTGCCAGGGAAGTAAGGAAAATACAATAAAATTCAATAAACGGTAAATTAAAAGGATAAATCTGGTTATTCTTTTACATAGACTTGAGTATTTCATAAAAAACATTTTACATCCAACTATTTTATGGTATAATCAAGTTAATCTAACAAATTTTACAATATAAAAGAGTGATTAATGTGCATTTTGAATAAATCACCGGACTAAAACAATGAGGTGTGCAATGGAGCAATATATAATAAAAGGCGGCAAAGCTTTGCAAGGCGAGGTCACAATTGGCGGCGCTAAGAATGCAGCGCTTGGAATATTGTCTGCGGCTATAATGTCAGATGAAACGGTAACAGTGGAAAACCTGCCGGATATAGGTGATATTAATGTTCTGCTGCAGGCAATTGAGAAAATAGGGGCAAAAGTAGAAAGAATTGGTAAACATTCCGTGAAAATAAATGGAAGCAACATTAATTCCATGAGTATAGATTATGAATTTATACGTAAAATACGTGCATCCTACTATCTGCTGGGAGCATTGCTTGGTAAGTTTAAAAGGGCCCAGGTAGCGCTGCCGGGGGGCTGTAATATTGGAAGCAGGCCCATTGATCAGCATATTAAAGGTTTTGAGGCATTAGGTGCGACTGTTAAGATTGAACATGGTATGATTCAGGCAGAAGCCGGGGAGCTTAAGGGAAATCATATTTATCTGGATGTTGCCAGTGTTGGGGCTACGATTAACATTATACTGGCCGCATGTCTGGCAGATGGGGTAACGATACTGGAGAATTCAGCAAAAGAGCCTCATGTGGTTGACGTAGCTAACTTTTTGAACAGTATGGGTGCCAGCATTAAAGGTGCTGGTACGGATGTGATACGTATTAAAGGAGTAAAAGCTTTAAAAGGAAGTGAATATTCCATTATCCCCGATCAAATTGAGGCAGGTACTTTTATGTTTGCGGCAGCAGCAACCAAGGGTAATGTACTGATTAAGAATGTAATTCCAAAGCATCTGGAGGCAATTACCGCTAAATTAATTGAGATTGGTGCTATTGTGGAAGAATATGATGATTCAGTGCGTGTTGCTGTAACGGACCAATTGGGACATACCCAAGTTAAAACACTGCCTTATCCTGGTTTCCCTACGGATATGCAGCCTCAGATTACGGCAACCCTTGTGACCTCAGAAGGGACAAGCATTGTAACCGAAACAGTTTTTGAAAACCGCTTAAAGTATGTAGATGAACTGTCCAGAATGGGAGCTAATATAAAAGTAGAGGGAAATACTGCAATTATTGTAGGTGTCCAGGGCTTAACCGGTGCAATTGTCTGTGCCCCTGATTTAAGGGCCGGTGCTGCTTTGGTGATTGCCGGTCTGGTTGCAGAGGGTTTTACTATTGTGGAGCAGGTTGAATATATTGAAAGAGGCTATGAGAATTTTGAACGTAAAATGCAGGGTCTTGGAGCGACAATGGCTAAAATTGATATAGAAGATGAAAAGGCAGTACAGAAATTCAAGCTTAAGGTAAGTTAGCGGGTTTTGACTTAACAGCTGTTTTATGAAAAAGAATAGGCATTCCGAAGGAAAGCAGGTAATGTGTTCCTTCGTTTTGTGCCTGTTCTTTTATTTTTTTTTGGAGAGCCACAAAACCAAAAAAGTCCTTGACAAATTTCCTTAAATAGTATATTCTCAAAATTACAAGATATGTTAATTTCATATTGCTGTATATTATATTTCTCTTATTCAGAGTGACGGAGAGTAAAGGCTCTATGAAGTCACGGCAACCCCTAATGCGGAAGGTGCCAACCTGAGCGAGTAATCGAACAATAAGAGGGTTTGATTATATTTTTGTCAAGTCCGTCTTAACCGGGCTTTTTTTTTTACATATGACGGCTGCACCGTGCAGGCGGCATTGTTTATGTAAAACAAGGAGCCCAATATCAGAACAAGCATGGCTGTTTACGAAAGGAGTAAGAAATGAATAAGTTATTATTTACGTCAGAGTCCGTTACGGAAGGACATCCTGATAAGATTTGCGATCAGATATCCGACTCAGTTTTAGATGCGTTGTTAGAACAGGACCCTATGAGCAGGGTTGCCTGTGAAACTGCCATTACCACAGGCCTGGTATTAGTTATGGGAGAAATCACGACTGCCGGATATGTGGATATTCAGAAAATAGTACGTGATACCATACGTGAAATAGGGTATGACAAATCAGATTTTGGATTTGATGCCAATACCTGCGGAGTTATAGTTGCCCTGGATGAGCAGTCGGCGGATATTGCCATGGGAGTAAATAAAGCACTGGAAGCCAGGGAACATTCCATGACGGAAAATGAGCTGGAGGCTATCGGTGCGGGAGACCAGGGAATGATGTTTGGTTTTGCCGTAAATGAAACCGAGGAATATCTTCCTTATCCGATTTATCTGGCCCACCGGCTGACAAAGCAATTAACAAAAGTCAGGAAGGAGGGTACGTTATCCTATCTTCGTCCGGATGGCAAGTCACTGGTTACGGTAGAGTATAATGAAGAAGGAAAACCGGTACACCTTAATGCAGTGGTACTTTCCACACAGCATAATCCGGAGGTAACACAGGAGCAGATCCATAAAGATATTAAAAAATATATTTTTGATGAAATATTACCTAAAGAATTAGTGGATGAAAATACGAAATTCTTTATTAACCCCACAGGCCGTTTTGTTATTGGGGGACCCAATGGTGACAGCGGTTTAACCGGACGTAAGATCATTGTAGATACTTATGGGGGTTATGCACGTCACGGCGGTGGTGCTTTCTCCGGTAAAGATTGCACAAAGGTAGATCGTTCGGCATCCTATGCGGCCCGTTATGTAGCTAAAAATATTGTAGCGGCAGGATTAGCTGATAAATGTGAAATCCAGTTATCCTATGCCATTGGTGTTGCCCAGCCCACTTCCATTATGGTAGATACCTTTAACACGGGTAAAATAGATAACAGTAAATTAACCGAAATTATCCGGGATAATTTTGACCTTCGCCCTGCCGGCATAATCAAAATGCTGGATTTAAGACGTCCTATCTTTAAAAAAACGGCTGCCTACGGTCATTTTGGGCGTAATGAATTAAATTTGCCGTGGGAAAAATTGGATAAGGTTGAAGACTTAAAAAGATATTTAAACTAGCTGGTTACTGAATTATATGAAAAACAGCCGGAGTCAGGATACATAGGTATATCCGTCAGACTCCGGCTGTTTTATTAATAATGCAAGAAGTTGCCCGGACTGGTATCCTGTCTGAAATCAGATAGGATAGGGAAACAATTTATAGGGGAACTATTTATAAAATATTTATAAAAGTCACGCTTAGTTTATGTGTAAATCTCAGGACAGTATGATATAATAAAAACGGATGAGGAATTTCAGTCTTGCTTGCAAATTCCGATTGAAACAATAAGAAATGATATAAATAAGGTGACAGATGTGGCATGCAATGGGAATTTAGGCGAAACATTAATTTTACAATATCATTCGAAGCAGGTGAAGAAATTGAAGCTAAAAAGCAGATTGTTAACGGCTTTTTTAATAATAACGGCACTTCCCATCTTTTTAATAACCATAGCGGCCGGGACAATCGTAAGATATCAGGCCAATTCCATTGAACAGACTTATGACTTAAAATCTGATACAATAAAAGTTATCTCTAATCCGTTGCAGATTTTAAGCCGGTTAACCAGGGGAGTCTATAATGAAATTGTTATTACGGCCTTGCAGTTTCCCGAAAAGTTTGAAGATGAGGAATATATAAATTATTTAAATAATGAATTAACTGCTAAATATTCTTATATTGTCCTGCGAAAAGGCCAGGAATTTATATATAGCGGAAATGAGGAAAATTTAAATAAAATTAAAGATTATTTCCCGAAATATGGAGAATATACCATGAATACGGAAGGCGGCTTTTATATTGACAGTAAAAACCCATTTTTATTAAGGCAGCAGGATTTTCATTTTACAGATGGGACAGAAGGAAGTATTTTTGTAATAACAGATGTGAATACTTTAGTTCCGCAATTGAAGTCTTCCGCCATACAGATGGTATGCTCCCTGGTTTTTGTCGTAATATTAACAGCATCCGTACTTATTATATGGATTTACCGAAGTATATTAAGGCCTCTTAATACGTTACATGCGGCTACGGATGCCATGAAGGAAGGAAACTTGGATTATTCCATTGAGGGTGATCCGGAAGATGAAATCGGACAGCTTTGTGTTGACTTTGAAGAAATGCGGATCCGGCTAAAGGAATTGATTGAGGTAAGACTTAAGTATGAAGAAGATACCAAGGAATTAATCAGTAATATTTCCCATGATTTAAAAACACCTATTACTGCAATTAAAGGTTATGCGGAAGGAATTATGGATGGGGTAGCAGACTCGAAAGAGAAACAGGCAAAATATATAAAAACCATATATACCAAGGCAAATGATATGTCGGCGCTGGTAGACGAGCTTTCTTTTTATTCTAAGATTGACTGTAATACTATGCCATACACATTTACGACCATTAATCTCCATGAGTATTTCAGTGATTGTATTGATGAACTGACGTTGGATCTGGAGGTTAAAAATATTGAGATAATCTATAACAATGAAACCGATGCAGGACTTAAGGTTTCGGCGGATGCGGAACAGCTGAAACGGGTCATTAATAATATCATTGGAAATTCAGTTAAATATATTGGAAGTAAGAAGGGATTAATTAAAATACGAATTCAGGATATTGATGAGTATGTGAAGATTTCATTTGAAGACAATGGGCAGGGAATTGCCTCAAAAGATTTGCCTTATATCTTTGAACGTTTCTTCAGGGCAGATTCTTCACGTAACTCTACAAAAGGCGGAACCGGTTTAGGACTGGCAATTGCGAAGAAAATTATACAAAACGGCGCCTACTACCAACAACATCGAAGTCGATGAGATCCTTTCACCACCAATTCTTCTCAGATTCTTGAGATCTATAAACTCTATGCTTTCTCACCTCCTCCACATTGCCTTTGCATTTTCTATCAATATACTCATCCTCAGCTTCTTCGCTTGGCTG
>JAATEU010000599.1 GCA_015655565.1 Clostridiales bacterium | reverse complement strand
ACCCCACTAAATTAGTTCCCAAACTGGGAATAGCAGTTCTTAAAGCCTGAGGCATTACAATTCTTAAAAAAGTCTGCCTGCCTGTCAATCCAACCGTATATCCCGCTTCCGTCTGTCCTGCCGGTACTGAAAGAATGGCAGCCCTGATTATTTCCGCCATGAATCCTGCTTCATTTAACCCATAAGTGATTATAATAAATATTAATTTATCCCATCTGTTAATGTCTGCCTTAAAAACAAACTCCACTAATACCGGTAATCCGTAATATACCAAAAACATTTGGACTATAATCGGCGTCCCTCTGACAAATGATATGTAAATCAGGGCTAATTGATTCAGCACCGCAACTTTATTTATCCGTATAAAGGCTAATACAACTCCAAGTAAAATTCCGATAAGTGTAGCAATTACTACAATACTTAAAGTGATATGGAATCTCGACAGTATTTTGGGAAAATATTCTATCAATCTGTCAAAAGAAAAATAATCAGACATAAGTTACTTCCTTTCTTCCTTTTAATCGTTTGTTGTATAATCCCCGCCAATGACTTCAATGGAAATCTCAGCTAATCTGCCGCTTTCTCTTAATTCTTTCAACGCCCCGTCAAGCTCCTCCCTTAATTTTTCATTCTCCTTATTCAGCAAGAAATAGGTACTTGAAGTTGCAATCGGCTCCCCGACGGTTTTTAAGTGATCCCCAAATTCCCTATTAAGATTTTCTACTACCCTGGTTATTGAAATAATCGCATCATAAGTGCCATTTACAATATTATTTACCTGCTGCTCCGAGGTCTCACTGGTATAAATTAAATTAATCGGGGTATCGGGATGTTCCGCATTATATTGTTCCAATATATAAGCCGCATTGCCTCCGGTCCCTACGGGGACATTCTTTCCCTGCAAATCGTCAAGGTCCTGTATATCGTCCCGACTTTTTTCCACTGTTATTCTTAAAATAAATGTAGTGTAGCTTTCATTGGTAAACAGATACTTTTCCTGGCGTTCTTCATTGAGCTCGAACTGATGTGCACCTATATCAATTTTCTCTGCAGCGACACCCACCAATATATTAGCAAAATCAAAAGTTTGGAATTCAAATTCATATTGGGGCAGCAGTTCATCTACGGCTGACAAAACTTCATACTCATAACCGGCAAGATTTCCATTTTCGTCCAGATAGCAATAAGGCTTAAACCCGGTTCCCGTACCTACAATGATTTTTCTTACTTCATCACCTGCAGTATCTTCATTACCTACAGTGGTTCCATCACTGGCAGTAGTTCCGTCAGCCATGGTTTCTTCCGAGTTTTTTATACTACAGCCGGCTGCTACAACCTCCATTATCAAAAGGATTACTAAAATTAATATACTACTTTTTGCTTTTATTATTTTTTTCATACAAAATTCCTCCGTTTTTTAAGGTATGGGAGCAGGTTTGACACACCTTTTTTAATTTAATTTATGAATCTTAATTTCACTGTTAAAGTGAATTAATTTTTTTACTGCTTCGTCAACATAATGTGAAATTGCAAATGCCGTGACTCCTTTCTTGTTAAGTGCATATTCCGCTCCGGGACCTATTTGGCTTACCAGAACATATCTGCAATCCGAAAGCCGTTTAACCGTAAGGGCCAACCCCTCATCACTGTGTGTTCCTCCAATACAGGAGGCAGTATTTTCTCTTTCCTCAATATAATAAAACTCATTTTCATCATTTACTTCCAGAATATAAAATTTTTCTGCTCTTCCAAAATGCTGATTGACAACCTTTCCATCCGTACTTGCAACTGCTATTTTATATGCCATAATAATACCTCTGCCCTTCCATTTTCAGATCCCTTTCGGAATAATTTACAGGTTTGATTAACAGGGCAAGGAATCAGCCGTGGGAAAAAGTATCTTTATGTGCGATTCTATTAAAATAAATCTGACCTCCGAAATCTTTTTTGCCCGGAATCCCAATGGCATCCGCCCTGCATCTTTGGCAATGTCTGAAGACATCAATATATTTTTCTGCTTTTCGTCTGGCACCGTCAATCTGGCTGCAGGTCGGAGCTTCACAGTCAGCTAATTCATGCTGCGGAATCAAGGGAATAATATTATATATGACCGCACCGGCTTCACTGACCGTTTCTGCAATTTCTTCGATATGCTGATCATTTATACCCGGAACCAGGACGGAATTGACTTTAATTGTAATCCCGGCAGCTGCAATTTTTCTAATACCCTCCAGTTGATTTTCAATTAAAATTTCAGCCGCTTCTTCACCTTCATATCTTTTACCGTGATATATAATACTGCTACAAAGTTTTGCCTGAATTCTTTTATCCACTGCATTCACGGTGACGGTTAAAGAATCAATTCCTACCTCTATTAATTCCTCCGCCCTTTCGTTTAACAATAACCCATTGGTACTCATGCATTTTATTATATCCGGATAGGTTTCTTTAATAAGCCGGAAGGTATCAAGAGCATTACTTGTTGCAAGGGTATCTCCGGGTCCTGCAATACCTGCAACCGTAATATCCGGACAAAGTTCCAGGGATCTTTTAATTATATCAAGAGCTTCTTCCGGCTTTATGATAGAAGAAGCCACTCCGGGCCTTTGCTCATAATCATTTATTTTTCTATCGCAGAATTTACATTCAATATTGCAGTCCGGGCTGACAGGTAAATGTATCCTTCCTTTGTTATTCTTTTGTCCCCCGAAACAAGGGTGGGAATTTTTCAGATTTTCATAATTATTCACGTAGCAGGCCTTCTTTCCCTTCTATCTAAAAATTCTGACTATACTAAATCTTTTTTAATTAAATCTTGTAAGTACTACGGAGTAAATATCCTCCAAAAGTTTTAGTCCTCCATTATATCCCACAATACTGCTGTTGATGATCAATCTTTCTACCACAGGATAGGAAATATTTATATAATGTGCATTCAATTTTCTTGCCAGTCCCTTTTCCCAGCTGCTTCCAAGAATTAAAGGATATCCATTAAAATCGGCGCTTTCAATTTCACTGTGTATTTCATGTCCGTCACTGGAAAATCCCACCTCTGCCTCAATACCGTAATTTAACTCTTTAAAATAGCCTTCCGTAATATTCCTGTATTCTTCAGGAGTATCATCAATTATGTACTGCTTGGAAGGAAACAGTCCCAAATCATTTACTAAAAATTTAGTCAGGGCAAGACTGTTCTGTGCATCTGAAACTGTAACAAATCTTTTTGCCATAACACGGGTTTCTAAAAACACATCTGCATATCGTTCAATATAATAATAATATTCCTCTTCGTGTTTCGTAATAATTTCTTCTGCTTTAGCAGAATCAATCCGGGCATATTCTCCGACTGCACGCAGGAATTTTGAGGTTTCAAAAGCACCAACCGGAACTACCGGATAATGCAGATAAGGTGTCCCGAATTTCTCCTTTAGGAATTTTACGCTTTCAAGTCCTACCCAGGGAGACACTAATAAATTAAATTCCGCCTCCGGAATTTTATCTATATTCTTAATTCCCTTACCATGACCGAAGATTATATTCGGTATTAAACCAAGTTCAGCCACCAGTCTTTCAAGTTCCCTTAAATTTCCCAGCCAAAAAGGATCGTGCATTGGGATTCCGGTCCAAATATTGACAAGTCCTTTTTCTACGTGCTCTGCCGGCTTTAAGTATTGGTCAAAAATTGCTTTCAGGATCCAGTCATGCCCTCTGTAATTATTTCCTTTAAACCCTGCAGTTGAAGCATATACAACCGGTTTATCACATTTCTTGAATTTACCCACCACCTCTTCTACATTGTCGCCCACAATTTCAGAAGTACATCCGGTTAATATTACGTATAAATCCGCATCTATAATCTTTAAGGAATTTTCAATTGTTTCTTCTAATTTATCATCACCGCCGAATATGACTTCTTTTTCACTAATGCTGGTACAGGGAAATATATGCGGGGAATACAGCCCCGAACTTCCGACGCTTCCGCTTAGTTTCTCCGCGCAGCCCGGCCCGGAATGCAGAATCGGAAGGGCTCTTGTAATTGACTGTACTGTCTGCATTGCCGCAAGTGCACATTTATATCTTGGCTGATCCAATATTTTTGCCATTATTCAGCAGCCTCCTTTAAAAATGCACCGTTATTTTGCTGATACCACCAATCCGTGTAAGGAAGCTTCACCCTTTTGGCCAGATTTTTTTCAAAACTTCTGTTTCGTACCGTATCCAATATTGATTTAGCAAAATTAAGGGTACCCTTATATCCGAATATCATATATTCATCAGCCACATACAAAGCAGCAACCCCTTGCTTAATAGCCCAGACCGTAGTTCCCGGGTGCCTTGAAAAATAAATATCCGGCTGATACTCATTTAAAATATTTAATACTTCAAAGTTCTGTTGATCGGCAACACTTAAGTTTATGTTACCGGGCGATGTCTTCTGCAAATAATCAAGTGCCGGAGGAACCTGATCATTATCATACTTCCCGTCATAATGCCAGGCTGCCGCCCACACAACTTCCATATCCAGTTCCTGAAGAACCCGGGATACTTCATAAGTATAGCCGGGTCCCATACCGATAACTGCTTTCAGTCCTTTTAAATCTTTCTTTATTTCTTCTATTTGAGGCAGATAAACGGCTCGCTCCCTTTCAAGGTAAGCTTCCACTTCCTTACTTTTACCAATTGTCTTTCCTATTTCACAGAGCCAGGTTTCAAAACCCGCAACGCCCAAAGGATTAATGGTACGGATATAGGGAACCCCGTACAACTGTTCCAGACCATTTCCCAGATAGGTGCCAAGAGTTCCGCAAATACAGACGGTAGCTAAGGATTCAGAAATATGTTCCAGTTCTTCTACGGTTGCATTCTGATATAGGAATTGTGTTTTCACACCAAATTCAGCAAAGATTTCCGTAATTTGCTTCCTTTCGCTTTCAAAGAAATTTTTAAAATTGATAACATTTCTTTTTTCTTTAGGTTGTTTTACAATTGTCTGTAAAACCGCATGATCGGATATATCAAAACCGGATGCCCATATTCTAGATTTAAAACCTTCACAATGTACGGCTGCTATTGGAATATCAATTTCCTCCCTTAATTCCGCTACAATACTATCCACATCTTCACCGATAATGCCGGTCACACAGGAGGTGCCTACAAAAACAGCCTTAGGTTTATACACTTCACAGGTTTTTTTAATAATATCCCGCAGGGTTTTTGTGGCCCCAAACACCGTATCCCTTTCATCCATATCTGTTCCCACATATACAGTATCGTTGGCAACCCCGATCTTAGCCGCTAATTGATGATTTAATACTATGGAACCCGGTGCAGTGGCAGAACAGCCTGCCGGTGCATGATTAATGACAAGTACATCCCGGATGCCTGATAATTGGTTAAGTGCACATCCGGATAAACAGGTACTGGATTGGCTGAAACAACGCTCTCTGTTTTTTAGTGTCCCACATCTTGACCGGTTTACTAAATCCTGTAAATCACCATTGTAACCGGTTATGGAGCCAAGCCTGTTTTCTCTGGTTCCAACACTTGATACCTTTAAATTCAGTGCCATTTTGATTACCTCCTTATTATTTCCCTATATATTTGCTGCAACTTCAGGTTTAATCGTATTTGTTT